>NZ_JBSFLV010000130.1:0-25321 GCF_053599215.1 Streptomyces sp. NPDC001002
ACTTGCTTTCTCGACCGTGGGACTGGGTCTGGAGTGACGGTCGTTTCACTCCAGATTTGAATCTCACGGCTAAGTTGTTAAGCCCCGTCCCGATGACCCTTTCGGATCACCAGGACGGGGGATTTCCGTACTGCCGGGAGCGTTGGCAGGTACGGAGCTGAGGGGTTAGCTGCCGTTTCCGTTGCCAACCTTGGTTCCGGGGACGCGGCCACGGGTGCCGCGTGCGTCTTCCAGAACCTTGGGCATGTCGGGGGCGAGCTTGTTGAACTCCTCCACGGTGACGTACATGTCGCGCTTCTTGTTGTCGGGCATCGTGATTTCGAGGATCACCAGCTCATCACTGATGTCCTTGAACTGGCCCAACTCGGAAGCGAGTACATCCAGCGCCTTCGGCTGGTCGATAGCCGGGTGCTGTCGGACGACGACTGCGGCGAACTGCTTGTCGGTTCCCTGCTTACCGCTGAGGTCTGAGACCTTCTGACTGACGATTGCCATCTTTCTGCTCCACTCGGTGTTTCGGTGCCCGGTCAAGGCTTTTTCCTTGTCCGCACTCTTATTAAGCCAAAATGATTTGGAGGAGCGCTTGAGAAGTTTGGTGGCTAAAGACTGATGGCGTATAATTAGTCACATAAGCGGAGAATGATCCAGTGGAACCAATTTTTGACCTTGCCGAATACGTTAGAGAGCAGGCAGCAAGCAGCGGCGTCTCTGAGTTTGTCGAAGACGCCGCTATCTTGGCACAAGCGGCCGATTTAACGGCCTCGATCATCGAGCAAGACTAGTACTTGAACTTAATGCGCACTTTTGACGGATCGAACCGCCACGATTTTCCTGTTGCTTCATGTGTCCAGAGCGGGCGGGGGTCTGTCGGCTCCACAGGGTCAATGATGATTTCCTCAACTATCAGGCCGATGTAGACGCGTTGCTGCGCGAAGTCGGCCTTACCGAATGCCTCTTTCACGCCGCCAGTTGTAATGGCGGCGACCATCTGTCCTGCTGCGCTGTGTTCCAGCTTGGCGTTCACGGTCTTGAGTTCGGCTTGCATGGCTGTTTTCATCCGCAGCATAGAAGCGAGATCTAGTCCTTCGGTACCCTTGGTCCAGGCATCTTCCAGTTCATTCAAGCGGCCTTGAAGCTGCTGGGCTTTGTCGATGAGCTTGCCAAGCTCATCGTTCTTGCTGTCTTCTTGGTAGGAACGGCGAAGTGCATGGATGAATCCTGGTGAGTCGTAGCGGTAGAGCACTGCGTCAGTGACGAGTAGTTCTATCGGCTCGGCAAGGCGGCGAAGGCCGCAGCCAACCTTGTCACCGTATTGGTCATGCGTGTTGCACCGGTACGCCGTTATTGGGCCTTGTCCATCATCGCGGCAATGCCCTGACATCTTGTTCGCGCACTTTCCGCATTTACACCATCCGGTCAAGAGGTAGGAACGGGCATCTGCCCCCTTTAGCTGCTCATTCGCCTTGAGGATGGCCATAGCTTTTTCCCACTTCTTACGATCCTTGATGATCGCTGGGTAAGCACCAGGGTACTCACGCCCTTTGTACACCCTGATGCCCACAAGGTGCTTGCTGGAAATGGTCTGACGCAGGGTTGTTACCGTAAACGGCTTTCCTCCTACGCGGACGACGCCACGCTTTTTGAGATCGCGGACAATCGACATCAGCGGCCAACCCTGCACAACCCGATCAATCGTCTCGTTAAGAATTTCCGCTTCGTGCTCAACGATGTCAACGCCCACGCTACCCGTGTTGGTGACGCGCCCAAATTGGTCTTTGATAGCGCGCACTCGGCCGTAACGCGGAGGGCCGCCATGGTAGCGACCCTGTTCCGCTACCTTGCGCTTGTTCCGTTTGATGCGGTCAGACTTTGTGCCAGATTCGCGACTAGCGCCAACCACGGCGTCGTAGAAATCATGCACACCGGTTGACGTCTTGAGGTCAAACGTCTTTCCCTCGGTGGTCATGATGATTACGCCGCCAGCAGCCTGCGCAAGTTTGACGAAGTCCACCGCTACCTCGACAACGCGAGTAAGGCGCGAAACCTCCGTGACGACGATTAGCCATAGCCGACGCTGACGAACGGCTTCGCACATCGCGATGAAGCCTGGTCGTTCTTTGGTGCTGTACTCGGACGCTGAAATGTTGTCGTCCGAAAAGAAGAGGCCTTCATCTATCGGCCACGCCTGGTCATCGAAGCACAGACGAATATCGCCAAGTTGATTGGCGACGCTTTCACTGAGACCGTTCCGGTTCATCGAAACGCGGGCGAGACCACCGCGTCCGTCCGGGGATTCCTTGATCTTTGTGGCCCATGCGATTTCCGCTGTGAGCATTTTTGTGCACTCCGCTTACTTATGTCCGTATTATACGGAATTGGAGTGCTATTCGCAATACTGGCGCCCGCGAATCTGGAGGTGCGCTCGGCCCTGGTGCCCGACGCGCACGGCGGGAACATGGACACACCGGAGATGCGGGCGGGCGTGACCTGCTTCCTCGGCGTGAACGTGGAGGGCGCGCTGCTCAGCCTGGGCGACGGACACGCCCGCCAAGGCGAGGGCGAGACCTGCGGGGTCGCTGTCGAGTGCGCGATGAACACAGTCGTCATCGTCGAGCTGCTCAAGGGGATCGCCACCCCGTGGCCGCGCATCGAATCGGACACGCACATCATCTCGACGGGCTCGGCTCGTCCGTTGGAGGACGCGTTCCGGATATCCCAGCTCGACCTGGTGCAGTGGCTGGTGCGCGACTACGGGTTCAGCGAGCTGGACGCGTACCAGTTCGCGACCCAGGCCGTGGAGTCACCGCTGGCCAACGTGTGCGACACGAACTACACGTGCGTGGCCAAGCTCCGCAAGCAGTGGCTGCCGACGCGCGAGACTCACCGCGGAGTGCACGCGCGACTGCGGGAGACCGCGGCCACGCTGCTGGGCTGAGCGGCCCGCCACACCCCACGGCCGAAAGACACGTCACGACCGAAAGGCGCGGCTCGATGGAGCAAGCGAGACCGAGCACCACCCGGCGACGGTTCCTGAAGGGCACCGCACTCGCCGCCGTCCCGTACGCGTTACTCCCCGACACACGGGCCGGTGCGCAGTCCCTGGCCGTCGACTACCCGGGCGCCGAATGGCAGCCTGCGACCACCTCCAACTACACGGTGTCCGACCGCCCCGCCTCATACGCCGTGAACCGGGTGGTCATCCACGTCACGCAGGAGACGTACACGGACACGCTCGCCATCTTCAAGAACCCGCAGAAGAAAGTGTCGGCGCACTATCTGGTGCGCTCCGCGGACGGTCATGTGGCGCAGTGCGTCCGGGAGGCCAATGTCGCCTGGCACGCGGGGAACTGGAGCTACAACACGCGCAGCATCGGCATCGAGCACGAGGGGTGGGTGGACAAACCGGCCTGGTTCACCGACGCGCTGTACGAACAGTCCGCGAGACTCACGGCGGCGATCTGCGCCAAGTACGGCATCGCCAAGGACCGGGCGCACATCATCGGGCACTACGAGGTGCCGGGGACGGACCACACCGATCCCGGTCCCAACTGGGACTGGACGCGGTACATGAGGCTGGTCAACTTCGCCTGAAGGCGACCCGTTCAGCGTCGTTGCGGTCGGCCCCGTCGAAAAGGTTGTCCGCGCGCGTACCCGGAGTGACGATGTCCCCAACCGCATCGCCCTTCGAGGAGGCCCAGTTGACCGATCCGTGGGTGGCCCTCGAACCGGGGGCCGACCCTGCCGAGCACGCGCGGATGCTGCGTCGCGCGCACGAGACGTTCACCGAGAAGGGCACGGTGCCCCGGCCGGTGCGTTCGGTGGTGGCCGAGTCGTGGCGGCGTTCCAGGCGGGCGGGGGTGGGGCCCGACGGCACGGCGAGTGTGGATCTCACGGACGGTGACCTCGGCGCCTACCGGGCCGAGCATCCGCTCGCGCGGGTGATGCCGCTGTTCCGTGAGCTCATGGGGACGTTCGCGGCCGACGGCGAGCATCTGCTCGCGGTGTGCGACGCGCAGGGCAGGCTGCTGTGGGTCGAGGGGCATGCGTCGACCCGGCGTGAGGCCGGGCTGATGAACTTCGTGCCGGGTGCCCGTTGGGCGGAGACGGCGATGGGGACGAACGCGCCGGGGACGGCGGTGGCGGTCGACCGGCCGGTGCAGGTCTTCGCCGCCGAGCACTTCGCCCGGCGGGTGCAGCCCTGGACGTGCGCGGCGGCTCCGGTGCACGATCCGCGCACCGGGCGGGTGCTCGGTGCCGTGGACATCACCGGCGGGGACGGGCTCGCGCATCCGCACAGTCTGGGGTTCGTGCAGGCGGTCGCGCGGGCGGCGGAGAGCCAGTTGGCGCTGCTCGCACCGGAGTGGCCCGCGGCGGACACGCTGGAGCTGACGGCGCTGGGCCGTGACGAGGCGCACCTGGTCACGGGCGGGCACGCGATCAGGCTCAGCCGGCGGCACAGCGAGATACTCGTGCTGCTCGCCCGCCATCCGGAGGGGCTGACCGGCGACGAGTTGCTGTGCGCGCTGTACGAGGACGAGTCGGTGACGCCGGTGACGCTGCGCGCCGAACTGGCCCGGTTGCGCAGGGTCCTGGGACCCGGGCTGCTCGATTCGCGGCCGTACCGGCTCACCGTGCCGGTGGAGTGTGACGTCACCACCGTCGAGCGGCGGCTGGAGACGGGGGCGGTCACGGCCGCCGCGACGGCGTACGCCGGGCCTTTGCTGCCCGGGTCGCAGGCCCCGGCGGTGGTGCGGCTCAGGCACCGCCTCGCCGACGGACTGCGTACGGCGTTGATCGCCCGCCGCGATCCCGACCTGCTGTCCGACTGGGCGCACGCGCCGTGGGGCGAGGACGACCTCGACGTGTGGCGGGCGCTGTCCGTGGTCCGGCCGACGGCGGCGGTCCGGGCGCGACTGGCGGCGCTGGAGTCCGAGTTGGCGGCGCCGGCGGACTGGACGGGGACCTCGTCGCGCCGGGGCGGTCGGACACCGTAGGGGACCGGGCAGCGCCGGGGCGGTTGGGCAGTGTGGGACATGTGCGGCGCCGGGGTCGTGGGCACCGTAGGAGATGCGCGGCACCGGGCCGACGCCAGCCCCCGTTTGCAGAGGGGGTGCCGAACGGGCCTGCCGTAAGGGCGCGTTGGCGTGTGACACGGCACGGCAACGTAGTTGCAACGTCCTCGCTCCTAGCGTCCCGAGGAACGCTGCCCAACGGCGGGCGGCGGTGCTGAAGGAGGCCGACCAGCATGACCCGTTACGCGGCGCCCGGTACAGAGGGCGCGATCGTCTCCTACCAGGCGCGCTACGACCACTTCATCGGCGGCGAGTACGTGCCGCCGGCACGGGGGCAGTACTTCGAGAACCCGTCACCGGTGAACGGGCAGTCCTTCACCGAGATCGCGCGCGGCACGGCCGAGGACGTGGAGCGGGCCCTGGACGCGGCGCACGCGGCCGCGCCGGGCTGGGGCCGTACGTCGGTGACGGCGCGCGCGGACATCCTGCTGAAGATCGCCGACCGGATGGAGACCAACCTCGAAGCGCTGGCGGTCGCCGAGAGCTGGGAGAACGGCAAGCCGGTGCGCGAGACGCTGGCGGCCGACATCCCGCTGGCCATCGACCACTTCCGGTACTTCGCGGGCGCGATCCGCGCGCAGGAGGGTTCGGTCGGCGAGCTGGACGACGACACGGTGGCGTACCACTTCCACGAGCCGCTGGGTGTGGTCGCGCAGATCATCCCGTGGAACTTCCCCATCCTGATGGCCACGTGGAAGCTGGCGCCCGCCCTCGCCGCGGGCAACGCGGTCGTCATCAAGCCGGCCGAGCAGACCCCGGCGTCCATCCACTACTGGATGAGCCTGATCGCCGACCTGCTGCCGCCGGGTGTGGTGAACATCGTCAACGGCTTCGGCGTCGAGGCGGGCAAGCCGCTCGCGTCGAGTCCGCGGGTGGCGAAGGTGGCGTTCACGGGTGAGACCACGACGGGGCGGCTGATCATGCAGTACGCCTCCGAGAACATCAAGCCGGTCACGCTGGAGCTCGGCGGCAAGTCGCCGAACATCTTCTTCGACGACGTGTGGGCGCAGAACGACGACTTCCGCGACAAGGCGCTCGAAGGCTTCACGATGTTCGCGCTCAACCAGGGCGAGGTGTGCACGTGCCCCTCGCGGGCGCTCGTCCAGCGCGGCCACTACGCCGAGTTCATGGAGGCGGCCGTCGCCCGCACCGAGCTGATCAAGCCGGGCCACCCGCTGGACACCGACACGATGATCGGCGCCCAGGCCTCCAACGACCAGCTGGAGAAGATCCTCTCCTACCTGGACATCGGCCGACAGGAGGGCGCGCGCGTACTCACCGGCGGCGAACGCATCGACCACGACGGTGAGTTGAAGGGCGGCTACTACGTCCAGCCGACCATCTTCGAGGGCGACAACCGTATGCGGATCTTCCAGGAGGAGATCTTCGGTCCGGTCGTCTCCGTGACGTCCTTCGACGACTTCGACGACGCCATCAAGCTCGCCAACGACACGCTGTACGGCCTCGGTGCGGGTGTGTGGACGCGGGACATCAACACGGCGTACCGCGCGGGCCGTTCGATCCAGGCGGGCCGCGTCTGGACCAACTGCTACCACGCGTACCCGGCGCACGCGGCGTTCGGCGGCTACAAGCAGTCGGGCATCGGACGCGAGAACCACAAGATGATGCTGGAGCACTACCAGCAGACGAAGAACCTGCTCGTTTCCTACAGCCCGAAGAAGCTCGGGTTCTTCTAGAGCCCGAAGGAAGTCGGTTGCCTGGAGGCATCATTGCGCTCCAGGCAACCTGGAGGCGCTCCGGGTCGTAGGAGAAGGAGTGGCGGTACGTGTCGCCGAAGCCGATCAGCTCCAGCACCCGGCCGTCGAACGTGAGCAGGGTGGTGTCGCTCGCCAGCACTTCGTACGGCCGTGTCGTCACGGTGTCACCCCGTCTCCCGCGTAGAGGTAGCGGCCGGGGTTGGCGGGGTCCGCGATCAGGAGTACCTGGTCACCGGCACGAGGGATGCGCAGTTTCGACACGATGGTCTGGAGCGTGATCGGGTCGGCGGTGACCCCGGTCAGCTGGAGGACCAGGTTGACGACCGGGTCGAAGTTGACCATCTTGCCGGTGTCGCCGATGGACACGACGACGGCGGGGACCGTCGGCACTCCCATGGCGAGCAGCTGCTGCACGGTGGCACCGGACTGGTACGCGCCGAGCGACTGCTGGAGCTTGGCGTAGTCCTCGCTGCCGAGCGTCGCGCGCGTCATCCGGCCGTAGAAACCCTTGCCGCCTGCCACCTGCTCCGCGATCTTGGCGGCCTTCTCCTCGCGGCTCTTGCCCTTGCCGAAGATTCCCATGCTGTGCCTGCCCTTCCGGTCCGTTCTGCCTGGTGGTGTGGACACTAGGAGGCGGGCAGCGCCTACCGATCCCAGGTTCGACCACCAGTTCTCACAGGACGTACGCTCTGATCATGTCGTCCCCGAGCCGGCCGCCGACCGGCGAGCGCCGTCCGCGCGCCATGGTCATCGACCGGGCTTGGCGCGGCCTCGGGCCGGGTCCTCAAGCGCTGAGCGGGCCCGGTGGCGCGCCGCTGACCCGGACGATCAAGCTGATCGTGCTGCCGCTGATCGTCCGGCCCGCGCTGCGTCCGGAACTCGCCGCCGACTTCCTCGACGCGCGGGAGGCGGTGCAACTCGACGCGCTGATACGGGAGTCCGGTGCGGTTCTGGAGGCGACCGCACTGTGGTTCACCCTGCTGAAGAAGACCCGCCGGGCACTGGGGATCGTGGCGGGCAACCCCCAGGACCTGTACTTCCAGCGGTGCTTCGAGCTGGCGACCGAGCACGGGGCGCCGGGGCCCGGCGCGGACGCGGTGGCGAGGGCGGTACTCGAAGACGTCGTGGACGCTTCCGGCGGACGGACGGTGGAGGCGCTGAGGGAGCATCTGGCGGACGCCGCCCGGCGCGCCCGGCTCGACGCCGAGCTGGCAGCGGCGTGGGACGGACGCGAAGCGGTACCGGGTGCCATCGATACGGGCCTGGCGGCCGAAGTTCTCGAGAGCTGCGGTGCGGCGGGGACGGCGGGAGCTGATGCGCCTGCCTTCGCCGCCATGGTCCGTGCCGGGCACGGAAGCCTGCTCGGGCGAGCCCTGTGGGCGGCGCACCCGGCCGACGTCTGGGACCGCGCCGACGTACCCCCGCACCTAGGACTGACCGCACACCGCGTGCCCCCGCGCCCCGAGGTCGGCCGGAGCGCCTCGACCGCCACCCTCCCCGCGCCGTTCGACCGCACGCTCTTCGAACGGCTCTTCACCGTGCTCCAGGCATCGGCCCACCGCGAGCAACTGCCGACCGTGCCCGAGCTCGTACGGCGAGAAGCCGGCCGCAGCTGCGCCCCGCTCGGCCTGTACGACGAGAGCCTGCGCGTCACCGTCGTGCTCGGCGGCCGACTCGCTGTGGGCCTCGATCCGCTGGGTCTCGATCCGCTGAGCGCCGGGACCTCCGTGGCGGGGTCGACGGCGGCACACCGCATCGTCAACAGCCGCTGGCAGCGGGAGGCTTCGGTCCTCCGGGCCCGCAGGATGACCGTCTCCCCGCGCCCCGACCCGGACGGCGGTGTGCTGAACGCCCTCGCCCAGGACCTGCGCACCCCGTGGACCGCGTACATGCGGCGCCTGTGGGTACGGCTGCACGGGCGCGACGTCCGCGACGCGGCACTGCCCGACGCGGCAGCGGCCTGGGGCGTGCTCGACGGGGTCGCCCGCTCGGTGATGATGGACCACCGAGCACGAGTCCGTACGGCACTGCGCACCCTGTCGGCGACCGCCACGACCGCCACGACCGCCACGATCACCGCCGAGCCGAGGAGCGCGTGATGCCTGAACGGCGCTGTGCCATCACCCGGGCCGAGGACGGCGTCATACGGATCGACGGCCCGGCTGCCGGGCCCGCCTTCACCCGGGCCGTTCTCGATGTCGCGGGCGCCGTCCTGACCTGGCCCGTGCTGGGCCCAACAGGTCTGCCGACAGCGGAGATCCACGACGTGGGGCAGGCCCAGCAATGGCTGTGGGCGGTCTACGGCGAGGGTACGGCCGCCGCTGTCGACGCCCTCGCGTCCGGAGCCCCAGAAGCCGAGCCAACCCTCCACGAGCAGCCGACCGCCCTCGCCGAGGCCGCCGCCCGCCTCGCCCTCGGGCACTGGGCGGCCCGCTGGTGGCCGACGTCGTACCTGGACGGGATTCCCGCGCTCGAACCGGACGTACTCGGCCTTGAGTTGGCCGCACTGACCCACGAATGCCAGCGACTCTTCGATGAAGTGGGCGAGTTGGAGGGCGCCGAACTGCTGGAGGAGCACCTTGCCGCGCTCGACCCACTGATCCATTGGCGGCGGTCGGCGGCCCCGCCCCGCCAACTGGACCGTGTCCTACGGCTGATCGACGACGCGGCCGACAACGCCGGGCTGGACGGGGAGTCACTACGCCACCTCCGGTCGGCCCAGGAACAGGACCACAGGCCGACCGCCACCACCGCCACGCCACTCGACCTCGCCGAACTCTTCGTACGGCAGCAGGAGTTCGCCCTCGCGGCAGGCACTCCCCGCACCGCGACCGGCCGCGTGGTCGCCCGGGGCTCGGGGACCAACGACTGGTGCCGCTATCCGCCCGGCTTCGTCGACGCCGCCGAGAACGCCGTGTCCTGGACCGCGTACGCGCTCGGCGCCGGGCGACGGATCGAGGTCGAGGTCGTCGCCGACATCGCGGCCCCCATGGGCGGGGTGCACCTCGCGGCGGAGGTCCGCGTGGACGGCGGCCCGCCGAACCGCGTGCTGCTGCCCAGGCAGGAGGACCTGTGGGCCGGCCGGGCGGACCTGGACATCCCGGCCTCGACGACACCGGGCATCGAAGTCGGCATCCTGCTGCCCGGGTTCGACCCGGGACGGGGCGCCGATGACCGTGCGGCACGTGAGGCGGTACGAGCCCTGGCCCGGCACCGGCTCGGCGTCGCGGCGACACCGCACGACAGCGAGACCGCACAGGCACCGCACGACAGCGAGGCCGCACACCCGGACCACCCCTTCCTCGCCGAGATCGTGGCCGCCACCGCCGTGGAGGAGGACTTCTAACCCATGCCGGAAGAGCCGGAAGCCCCTCAAGCCCCTCAAGGCCCGCAAGGCCCTCAAGACGCGGCGGAACAGGAAGAGCAGGCAGCGGCGCTCAGCTACGGCGAGCCCTTCGACAGCGGCTTCGCGCTCGCCGAACACCATCAACTCACCCCGGATCTCCCGGCCGCGCTGGCCGTCTACGGTGAACTCCTCGCCATGGCCGAGTCGTTCGAGGACTCCCCCGACGTACAGCTCCTGCGCGGGCACCTGTTGTCCGACATCGGGACGGTTCAGCTCGCGGCCACGGATCTGCCCGGGGCGGGCCTCTCCATCGGGCAATCCCTCGAACTGGTGCGGGGCATCGCGTCCGTGCCGATGGGACCGAACGGCCGCCAACTGTGGCTGGAAGTCCTGCTGAAGACACTCCTGGCCAGGGTCGAACTGCTGCGCAGGACCGGGCAGTTCGACGAGGCGCAGGAAGCGATGGACGAGGCGACGGCCCTGCTGTCCGAGTTCGACGACCCCGAGGGGCTGCGCACCGCCGAGATCGGCCTGAGCCGGGTGCATCTGCTCATGGACCGCAGCGCGTGGGGCGCGGCCGAGGAACTGGCCTCCGCGCTGCTGGCCGACGCGCCGCCGGCCGAGCCGTATCTGCTGGACTGCCTGGGGGTCGTCTGCGCCTCGACCGTTCGGTTCGAGCAGGCGGAAGACTACTTCGCCCGCGCGGAAGAGGCCTATCTGGCGCTGGGCCACCACGCGGGGCGCCAACAGGTGCTCTCCCACCGGGCGTACGCGGCGCTGCGGGCCGGCGACCTCGACCGCGCGGAGGAGTTGTACGCGCGGGCCGCCGAGATCTTCGAACGGCAGGGCCAGGCCGAGGACTTGGCGGTCTGCGAACAGGCCCGTGCCGCCATCGCCGCACACCGCGGGGACGCGGCAGGCGCCGCCGCTCTGACGGCGTCCAGCCTGGCCCGCTTCCAGCAGGTGGGTGCCTCGATCGCCGCCGCCGACACCATGCTGCTGGGCGCCCGGCACGCGTACGAACGGGGCGACATCGAGGAGATGAAGCGGCTGGCCCAGGGCGCGCGGGACGTGTATCAGGAGCGCGGGGTGTACGAGCGGTGCGCCCAAGTGGACCTGATGCTCGCGCAAACCCTTGAGGACAACCTGAACCGGACCGACCACGGCGTCCACGAACGCACTTCGCTCGCCAACGCGCTCTCCCTCGCTCTGCCCGCCGCCCTGGCTCTGGAGGCGGCCCGCTACGACTTCGCCACCGCCCACGCCCGCAGCCAGTGGCTCCAACTGGCGGACGAAGCCATGCAGTTGGTCTTCCGCCTGGCCCTCCGTGGCAACGACCAGGGGCTGATCTTCGAGCTGGTGGAACACCGGTGCGCGGGCGCCTCCCTGGCGCTGAGCCGTACGTCCACCACCGACAAGGCGGCGGCAGTCTTCCCGGAGGCCGCCATGAAAACGGGCGCCGCCATGAAGACGTACGCCCCCGATGACGGCGCTCCCCTGACGCTGGGCGGCATCGCGGCCGAGGCCGCCGCCTCCGTCGGTCTGCGGGTCGCACCGCCGCCGAAGATCGTGATGTCGGCGCAGGCGGGCGGCCGTACCGCGCTCCAGGAGTACGTCCAGGCAGCCGAGTTCCGCTATCACCGGCGGATCGTGAGCGAGGAAGAGGTGCCGTTCTGTCCGCCGACGATCTGACCGACCTGAACCGTCCGGTGGTCCAGGTCCGCCTCGCCGACGCCGGTGATCTGCACATGACCTGGACGTGGACCCGTGGGGCGCAGGGCTTCGGCACCGGGTACGCCCCGGGGGCCGACGTGGACGAGGCGATCCGCGCGCTGGCCGCCGAACTGCCGGGCGGGGGTGCGGAGGGCATGCGGCGCGTGTTCGCGTCCGGCGCGCTGGCCACGTACGAGGGAGAGCTCCGCCTCTCCCGCATGCTGGCCGAGGTGCTGTGGCCGCCGGGCCTGACCGACCAGATCCGCCAGGTGTCGGCCCAGCTGGGCCGTCCGCTGATGCGGCTCCAGCCGTCGCCCCGGGTCGCCCAGGTCCCGTGGGAGCTGCTGGCCGTGGACGGTGACGACAGCGACGTACGGCTGATCGACCTCGTGGACATCGCCACCACGGCGCCGGCATCGCTACGACGCGCGGGCACCACCCCGGCCGATCAGGACCCGGACTCGGACGCCGTGGTTCTTGTCCTGGATCCCCGTGTCCCCGGCTTCCGCGCCGACTCCCCGCTCGGCTCGGTCCTGGGGCAGCCCGGCTCGGACCCGGCGCTGCTGTCCCTCGTGCGGCGGAGGCTCGACGCGGGCACCGTCGTACCGTCCGTCGCCACCCCCGCCGAGGCCTTCCGTCGCAGCGACCTCGACCGTGACTGGCTGGGCGAGGCGCTGCGCAAAGGTGCCCGGCGTCTGATGTACGTCGGTCACGTCAGCGGCGCCCCGGTCGAGGGCGGGCAGAGCGAGGACGTCACCCTTCATCTGTGCTGCGGCCCCGAGACCACGGGGATGGCCAAACCGGTGCGCACCCACCGCCCGTTGTCCGCCAAGGACCTTCTCCTGGGCACGCTCCCGCTGCGCGCGGACGGCGTACCGGGCGCTCACCTCTGGCCCGCACCACCGCGCGTCGCGCTGATCGCCTGCGAGAGCGGCGGCGATCTGCGCTTCGCGGAGTCCTTCGGCCTGGCGACGGCGATGATCCACAACGGCGCCCACCTGGTCACCGCCACCCGCTGGGTGCTCCCCACCAGCTTCGCCTTCCACCGTCTGGCCGGTCTCCCGGAGTCCGTACGGCCGCTCACGGAGGCCGTGGTCGCCGTGGACGCGGCCCACGAGGACCACGACCCGGTCCGCCATCTCGGCACCTGGCAACGACAGTTGCTCGACCAGTGGCGCGCCGACGGCCGGATCGAGCACTCGCCCCTCCTCTGGGCGGCCTTGACCTGCATCGTCAGGTGAGGGGCCAGGGGTGGTGGAGGCAGTACGCGCCCATCCCGATCGCGGCGGTCCCGGCGACCAGCAGAGTGGCGATGAACCTGATGTTCCATGTGCGCTCATGGCGTTCGTGGTCGGGGTCGGCGGTGAGGAGGGACGGGTCGGCGGGCGCGTAACGGACGGGGATGTCGCGGCCGAGGGACCTGGCGATGTTCCGGATGCCCTGCGTGCACAGCGCGGTGACCTCGACGCCCTCGTGGGTGGTGAAGGCGACGACGGAGGCGTGGCTGACGCTCTCGCCGCCTTCGCCGTCGGAGTGGAGGTCCCTGGTGACGGCGACCACGCGGCCCTGGACGGTGACGCCCGCGGCGAGTTGGGCGGCGCGGGCGCGGACATACTCGCTGTCCCGGCTCAACGCGGCGACGAGCAGCAGCAGTCCGCCGACGCAGATCAGCCCCCACTGCCAGCCCCACGCGAAGAACGACTGGACGACCAGCCCCAACACCAGAAGGATCACCATACAGTTCGGCCCACCGGTCCCGGAGGTCCGCCCCTCGCTGTCCAGCATGAGGTAGAACCGCTCCGGCCGCCGCCGCGGAAACCGGACCGGGAACTCCTGTCCCACCCAGGCCACCAGCACCCGGTCGCCACGCCTGTTCTCGTGCCGGAGCCTGAACTCCCGCCCGGTGCCGGGGTCCTGGTACACGATCGTCACCGGTATCCCGTGGTTCCCCGATTCACCGTGTCCCGGCGGATGCACCTCCACGACCCGAGCCGTCACCCACACCGCCCGCTGCGGCCGGGTCAGCCCGGCCAGCGAACACGCGTAACCGGCCAACGCCAGCCCTGCGGGCACCGTCCACCACAGCCCGAGCATCGTCTGAAGGTCCATGCGGCGAGGTTCTCGCCGCCGGGACTCCTACCGATCACAAGTTACGGAGATCGCCTCGGCGCAGGCGATGTCCGCCGCGCCCCGCTCGAGGATGTCACGGTCGACCGTCGGCTGACCATCGTCCGGCCCAGCCTCTCGAACATCGGCATCGCCGCCCAATCTCGTGGTGTCAGCGCGCGGCGCGCTTGACCAGGGCGGCCGTCTCCGCGGGCCGCGCGATCATCGCGACATGCGAGGTGTCGGCCTCGAAGGTGTGCGCGCCGGCCCGGCGCGCCATGAACCGCTGCGCCGCCGGGGGCAGCACCTGGTCGTCGCGGCCCACGAGATACCAGGACGGAACGGTCTTCCAAGCCGGTGCGCCGGACGGCTCCCCGAGGGTGCGCACGTCCGCCGGCCGCTGGCCGGCCCACATCAGCTCGGTGGTCGCCTTCGGCAGGTCCCCGGCGAACACGTCGTGGAAGAACTCCTTCTTGATGTAGCCGTCGACGAGGCCCTCACCGTAGGGGCGGAAGTCCAGCGCCGCCTCGCTGAGCCTGCTGCCCGGGTACTTCGTCTGCAGGCCCAGCAGCGTCTCGCCCTGATCGGGTACGAACGCGGCCACGTAGACCAGCGCCTTCACGTTCGGGTTGCCGGTCGCGGCGTTCGTGACGACGATGCCGCCGTAGGAGTGCGCGACGAGGACGAGCGGGCCGCTGAGGGTCGCGAGGATGCCGGCCAGATAGGCGGAGTCGGAGGCCACACCGCGCAGCGGGTTGGGCGGTGCGATGACCGGATAGCCGTCGCGGACGAGCCGGGCGGCGACCCCGTTCCAGCCGGAGGCGTCGGCGAACGCGCCGTGCACGAGGACCACGGTGGGCTTCCGGCCGCTGCCACTGCCGCTTCCGGTGTGTGCCTGTGCGGCGGGCGCGTCGAGTGCGGCGCCCACCACGGCCGCGGCGGATCCGGCCAACAGCGCTCTGCGAGTTGTCGTCATCGTTGTACGCCCTTCGGTATCCGGTGTTCTCGTCGATGAACGTAGAGCCGGTTACTTGACGGGCACTGAACACGGATCCGGGCGCCCTACAGGGGCTGCTTCACTGTCAGTTCCGTATGCGCGTGCTCGTCCAGGGTGTACCGGCGTTGCAGCACGATGGCGATCGTCATGAGCACGGTCGGCACCAAGGTGAAGCCGTAGCGGACGGCCGCCAGCGCGCCGGAGGACTGCGTGGTGTGCTCGCCCGCGCTGCTGGCCACGAACCCGCCCGCGGCCAGGCAGGCCGAGTACACGTACGGCCCCAACGCGCCGCCGGTGGCCTCGGCGGCGGTCCACACACCGGTGTAACTGCCCGCACTGGCGCTGCCGGCCGGCCCGGCGGCGGAGACGACGTCGGGCACCATCGACAGCGGCAGGAGCTGCATCGCGGCGAACGCGACGCCCAGCACCGCCACGGCCGCGATCAGCAGGGGCAGGCCGGACGCGCGACCCAGGGCCAGCACCGACGAGCCCGCCACGAACGCGGCCTGGGCGACGAGCAGACTGCGCTGCTTGCCCAGACGCCGGGCCACCACCACCCACAGGGGCGTGGTCAGCACCGCGGGCGCCATGAACGCCGCGATGAGCACGGACGTGAGCTCGGCGCGGCCCAGCTCGTACTCGGCGAAGTACGGCATGCCCGCCAGTACCAGGTTCATCGTGATCGCGACGGTCAGATAGGACGCGGTCAGCGCACGGAACTGCCGGTCGCGCAACGCCACCAGCAGCCCGCCCCGGTGCCCCGGCTCGGCAGAGGTGCCCGGCGCGGCTTGGTTGAGGCGGGCCACGCCGCTGATGCCGACGAGCATCGCCGCGACCATGACCGCCCCGAACAGCAGGGCCATTCTCGTGTAGTCGCCGACGCCCGGTTCGTCGCCGGTGACCAGCGGCGCGGCCACGCCGGCGAGCAGGACGCTCACGATGATCACGACACTGCGGTAGCCCATGAGGCGGGTCCGCTCGTGGTAACCGATGCCCAGGTCGGCCGGTGTGGCGAGGTAGGAGACCTGATAGCAGGAGTAGAGCAGGTTGCCGACCACGAGCGCCACGGCCACCCATATCGCGGCGGTCGTCCCGTGCAGGTCCGACGGCACGGCGAACAGGGCCACGAAGGCGAGCACCACGACACAGCCGACCAGCATCGGTCTCCGGCGGTGGCCGGTGCCGGCCAGGTCGGCATCGGAGAGCCGGCCCACCCACGGGTGCGTCACGATGTCGGCGACATTCGGCAGCAGCAGCGCGAGACCGGCCGTGTACGGCGGCACGGCCAGGACGTCGGTGAGGAAGTACAGCAGGAAGATGCCCGGCACGGTGACCCAGATGCCCATGCCGATCGAACCGGTGGCGAACGGGACGAGTGCGCGCAGGGGGAGCCGAACGTCGGCCATGAGCCGCCTCCAGGAGATCCGCGGTAGGGGACTGTCGTTGCTCGCAGGCGTCCTCAGAAGGCCAGGGCCAGCCGGCGTACGGCCTCCCGCAGTTCCTCCGGAGTGCGGTCGCTGTAGGACAGCCGCAGGTGCCGGGCCGAGGACCGCCCCCGGGGATCCGCCGCGTCCGCCGCGAAGTACTCGCCCGGCTGGTAGACCACGCCGTTGGCAGCCGCCCGCCGGAACAGCGCGGCGGGGTCCACGGAGTCGTCGGTGAGCCGCGGCCAGAGGAACAGCCCGCCTTCGGGGGCCACGATGTCGAGGGCGCCCGGGAGTTGTTCCCGCAGGGCGTCGACCAGCACGCCGGCGCGTTCCCGGTAGAGCGCGGTGGCGTCGCGCACGATCCCGTCGAACCACTCGGCGTCGTCGGTGAGCAGCCGTTCGATGATCGCCTGGGTCACGGAGGACGTGTGTACGTCCAGGCGGTTGCGCAGCCGGGTCACCGGGTCCACCAGGTGGTCCGGCAGCACCAGCCAGCCCACGCGCCAGCCGGGGCCGAGGGTCTTGGTGAAGGAGTTGACGTGGATCGCCCGGTCCGACCGGTTGAAGACCGCGACGCCCTGGTCCTGGCCGCGGAAGCGCAGTTCGCGGTACGGATTGTCGACGATCACGTAGAAGCCGTACCGCTCGGCGAGTTCGATCAGTGCCTGCCGCTTCGGCGCCGAGAGACTGACCTGGGCGGGGTTGTGGAAGTCGGGCACGGTGTAGGCCGCGGCGATCCGGGCGCCGGTGGCGAGCCGTCGGGCGAGGTGTTCGACATCGAAGCCGTCGGCCATGACCGGTACCGGCAGGATCCGTGTCGTCGACACCTCCAGGGCCCACAGGAACCCCGGGAACACCGGATCGTCCACCGCGACGGTGGCATCGCGCTCGACGACGGTCAGGACCGCCAGGGAGAGGCCGTGCATGCCGCCGTTCGTCACCACGATCCGGCTCGGGTCGACGCCCTCCCGTCGCGCGATCCAGTCGCACAGCGCGGCGGATCCGCGCGGCGGTGCGTACTGGAGGCTCGCCATCGCAGCGTCGGGGGCCTGCCACAGCTGGGCCGATGCCTTGCCGATCGCCTCGACCGGCAGGGCCGTGGGCGCGGGGATGCCGCCCAGCAGGCGAATGGTTCCGGGGGCCGGGGCGGCGAAGCTGGCGTCGACGAAGCCCTTCGGCGCCGAGAGCCCACGGGCCAGGGCCGTCAGCCCGCTCTGCTCCTCATCAGGATCTGCGGTCATGCGTCGCCTCCAGGTCCTGAGAGAGTTGTTCGGCTCGCCGTGCGAACAGGTGCGCCTCGCGTGCGGTGGAGTGCGCGCGGGCCCGTTCGGCGGCGGCCCGGACAGCGGGGTGCGGTGCGCCGCGGGCCTGCAGCAGGCGTGCCCTCAGCAGCAGGAGGAGCCCTTCGGCGTAACGCTGGCCGAAGTCCCATATGGCCCGGTCGGCTCGGTCGAGAGCGGCTTCGGCTCGATCGGGCGATCCGGCTGCCAGCCACATCTCGGCGATCAGCGCGTAGTGGTAGGCGATGCCCCATTGCGGCGGATCGAGCAGGTGGGCGGCGAGGAGTTCCTCGGCCTCGGTCGCGGCGCCGGCCGGATCCTCACCGGTGAGGGCGCGTGCCCAGCACCAGAACTGCCGGATGTAGAGGTCGATGTGGGCGCGGAGCCGCACGAAGCCGGCGGCGGCCCACCGCTCACCGGCTCGCCGCGCCGTTTCGGCGTCCCCGGCCATCGAAGTGATCATGGTCGTGTAGTAGACCCAGACCGAGGCCGCGTACGGGTCCCCCGGGGTGTCCCAGGTGTCGACGAAGGCCAGCGCCGCGTCGACATCACCGTGCAGCGCGGTCATGACGGCCCGCCAGCCGGGCCCCTCCCCGGGAATGCTGCCGTCCCGCCTCAGCGGTGTCTCCTCGTCCGGGGCGACGGTGCCGCCGACGGCGGCGACGTCCTCCTTGACGAAGGACCGGTACGCCTCGCCGATGTTGCCGATGTCCCACTGATGCAGGCCCCAGGCGTGCCGGCCGTAGCGTCGGACGGCCGGATCGGAGGACACCTGACCGAGCTCGTGCAGCCGGCGGGCCAACTCCCCGCGGCCCTTCTCGATGGAGGTGTAGGCACCCATCATGCGGATGAAGAGGAAATCCGCGGCTTCCGCCTCCCGGCCGAGGGTGCTGGCCAGGTATTCGGCCCGCTCCAGCAGGTCGAAGGTCGAGGCGTCGTACCCCGCCTGTCGTCTGACGACGATGGCGAGCAGCGTGAGGGCGGAGAACTCCAGCTCCATGAGTCCGGAAGCCCGGGTGACCTGTACGGCGGAGCGCAGTTGTCGATTGGCGGATTCGAAGGCGAGTTTGGCTGCCGCGCGGCGGCCGGCGCGGATCAGCGCCTCCGCGACGCGCACGGGCTCGGCGAGGGGGCCGGCGGCCCACAGGTGGTACGCGAGGCGCTCGGCGACGTCCTCGTCGTCGGCGTGGATCTGTTCGAGCGCGTCCGCGACACGCAGATGCAACTGCGTGACCTGCCCCTTCGTCGCGGTCTCGGAGACCGACTCGCGCACCAGGTCGTGCGCGAAGCGGAGCGAGGACGGGTCCTGCGGTCCGGGTTCGAGCAGCCCGAGAGTGTGCAGCGGTTCCAGGCGGTGGAGGCAGTCCGCGACGTCCACACCGGTGGCCCGGGACAGCAGTCTGAGGTCGACGTCGCGGCCGATGAGCGCGGCCACGTGCAGCAGGTCGCGGGCGCGGTCGTCGAGCCCGGCCATCCGGTCGCGGACGACGTCGTGGACGGTGGAGGGGACCGTGGCCGAGGCGGACGGGTCGCCGTCGCCGATCGCGCCGTTCCCGCTGAGGAGCCGGGAGAGTTCACGGACGAAGAAGGGATTGCCGGAGGTACGGGCGTGGATGGCGCGGGCGACGGCGTCGCCGGGATCCTGGCCGGCCTCGTGGCGGACGAGTTCGGCCACGTCGGCCGGACCGAGCGGACCGAGCCGGAACCTCCGGTGACCGGGCAGCCGGCTGGCGGCGGCCAGCACTCGCGAGAGGTCCGGGCCGAGTGTGGGTGCGCGGTCGCGTAACGCGCCGATGATCGCGGCGCCCTGGGGCAGCCGTCCCGCCAGGTGCTGCAGCAACTGCAGGGAGGTGATGTCGGCCCACTGGAGATCGTCGAGTATCAGGAGTGTCGGCCGCCGCGCCGAGGCCTGTCCGACGAGGGCGACGACCTGCTCGAACAGCCGGAACTGGGCGTTGCCGTCAGGGAGTTCCCGGGTCCCGTCGTCCCGCGCCACGAGGAGGCTGCCCAGCCCGCCGGTGAGCCATTGCTCGCTCGCCGGAGCGGGCAGACTGCGGACGACCTGGCTCAGTGCCTGCTCCCACGGCCACATCGCCGGTGTCCCGTCGCCTTCCAGACAGGAGCCCCAGACGGTGAGCGCGCCCAGCCGGCCCGCCACGGCGGCTGCCTCCTCCAGCAGCCGGGTCTTGCCCGCGCCCGGTTCGCCTTCGACGACGCCGATCGCGGTGTCGCCGGCGAGTGCGCGCTCCACGATGCGCCGCAGCGTGGCGAGTTCCTCGGTCCGACCGATCATGGTGGCCGCCGTGGTTCGCCCTGCCTCCTCGTCCGTCTCCCGCGCGAGCGGCGACGCCGGGGACTGCGTGAGAATCCGCCGCTGTGCTTCCTCCAGCGCCGGACCCGGGTCGATGCCGAGTTCCTCGGAGAGCCGGTCGCGGACCTGCCGAAACATGGCCAGTGCCTCCGCCTGGCGTCCGGCGGCGCCGAGCACGCCGACGAGACCGGCCAGCACGGGTTCGTTGAACGGTGCCATCGACGCGGCCAGTCGCAGGGCCGCGAGCACCCGCTCCGGTTGGCCCATCGAGACGGCGAGCTCCGCCGCCGCCGTGCACGCGTCGTAGAACTCGTTGTCGAGTGCGGTGAAGACCGTCGTGGTGTTCGTCCCGTCGGCGATGCCGTCGCCCGCCGGACCGTGCCAGAGCCCGAGCGCTCCGACGTAGTGATCGAGGGCCGCCTCGTGATCGTGCCGGGTCAGCGCGGCCCTGGCGGCATCGACGAATTCTCGAAATACGACGAGGTCCAGCGTGGCGGAGCCTGCGGTGAACAGGTAGGAATTGCCGCGCCGGTGGAGGAACGAGCCGGCTTCGCGGACGGGCAGCAGAGGCTCGAACAGCCGTCGCAGCGCGCCGACGTACTTCTGGAGAATGTTCACAGCCGACGCCGGGACGTCCTCGGCCCAGACCAGGTCGACCAACTCGCTCGTGCTGATCGGCTCGCCCGCGCGGGCGAGCAGGACCGCGAGCAGGTACGACTGCTGCCGCGGCCCGGTGTCCAGTTCGACGCCGTCCCGCCATATCCGCAGCGGACCGAGTACCTGGAGGCGCAGATGTCCGCCGGAGGAAGCCAAGCCCACCCCTACCCCTACTCACGGCCCGACCACGTTCGACTGCGGCATATTCATTTTACGGTTGCTCCGCGGCCCGGGTCCATGCGTCGAGGCGGCCGGCGGGCGGTGTTGTCGTGGCGGCACGAGGTTCCCGACAGGCAGGCCGGCGACCTCGCTCACCGGCGGTCGACGTCATGAACGCGGATCGCCGGCTCGCCGGCCGCCCGTCCTACTGACCGATCACCAGGTCCCCGGTGGGCAGTGTCTGACAGGCCAGCCGCCAGCCCGCCGCCAACTCGTCGGCGGAGAACATCCCCCGGTCGTCGCTCTCGTAGGCGCCGGAGACCACCCGTACCCGACAGGTACCGCAAGCGCCTTCGCCGCACGACTGGGGCAACGCGACGCCGACGGCGTTGGCGGCGTCGAGGACCGACTGCCCGGGGCCGCACGGGAACGCCGGAGTGCCGTCCACCCTGCCGATCATGAACTCGGTGACACCGGCCGCCACGGCGGCGACCGCGATGGCGTGCGCCTTCTCCCGGCGGGTCTCCTTGCTCCGGCCGGACACGAACGCCTCGGTGCGGACGGCTGCTCGCGGCACCCCGAGTTCTGCCAGGCGGCCGATCAGATCCTGCATCATGGGCGCCGGCCCGCACAGGTGCACGCGGGTCGTCGGGCCCGCGTGGGGCAGCAACTCGTCGAAGCCCATGCGCCGTTGCCGGTCGGTCGCGAAGACCGACACCTCAAGTCCCGGCAGCCGGAACCGCAGTGCTTCGATCTCCGGCCCGAACACCACCTCGTCCTCGCTCCGGTAGCTCGCCAGCAGGACGATCCGCCCCGTGTGGCCGGCGTCGGCGGCCGCGAGCAGGACGCTCATCAGCGGGGTGATCCCGACGCCCCCGGCGATGAGCAGGAGGGGGTCCGCCTGCGTGCCCGGCTCCCAGGTGAACTCCCCGTGCGGGCCGCTCACCCGCACCGCGGACCCCACCTCCACCTCCTCATGCAGGAACCCCGAGCCCAGCCCGTCCGGCTCGTGCTTCACGGCGATCTCGACGAAGCCGCTCTCCCCGGGACTGCTGCAGATCGAGTACGACCGTTCGATCGGCTCGACGGCGACGGGCAGTTCGACCTTCACGTACTGTCCGGCGGCGAACGAGAACGGCATCGCGCCCCCGTCCAGGGGCTCGAAGCGGATCCGCCGGACCGTCGGGGTCAGCACCTCGACGCCGGCCACGCGCAGATACCCCTCCCAGGGCGTGGCCGGATCCCGGGTCACCCCGCCGGCGCGGACGGCCCGCCACATCGTCCCGAGCTGCCGCGGCTTCAGGACCGCGTTCGCCGCCATCAGCCCGCCCGCCAGCGCCCCCACCACGCCGGAACCCCAGGCGTCCTGCCCGGCCACGAACAGACCCTTGACCGGGGTACGGCATCCCGCCCGCGCCGAGCGCAGCCGCTGGGGAGTCGCCGCGAGGCCGTAGAAGGAGCCCAGCACGCTGTGCTGATAGGTCTCGAACGACAGCGGTGTCGCCAGTTCGGCGAATGCGATCGTCTCCCGGAAACCGGGCCACCGTTCTTCCAGGCGGGCGATCAGCCGACCGGTCAGCTCGTCCTTGAACTTCCGGTAGCTGTCCGGCCGTTCGTTCCCGGGCGTGCCGCGCCACTGGTCGACCACCTTCGGATCGACGAGTTCCAGCAGCTCCACCGTGTGGAACCGGGCGGCGGGGTTGTTGAGCGAGGCGAAGGAGACGTACAGCGTGCCTTCGCCCGGAGGGCGATGGATGCTGCCGTTGTCGTCGAGGTCCGGCATGAACCAGTGGTTCTCGCCGCGCAGCCCGAACTCGGCCGGTGACCGGTCCAGTCCGAGGAACAGCATGACCGCCGACCGCTCCTCGGGCAGCTCCGCCAGTTCGTGGCTCTTCCCGATCAGGGCGTACGTGTTACGCACCCCGGCCGCCGAGACGACGGTGTCCGTCCGCACCCGGTACCGGCGGCCGGTGGCGGTGTCCTCGACATCGACGCCCACCACCTTGCCCCTCTCGACGACGACCTCATGAACCCGCTGCCGGGAGCGCAGCACCACGCCGTACCGCGCGAGGATCTCCAGAACGACCCGGTTGAGCTCCTGCGGGCCGCCCACGGGATGTGCGGTGCCGTCCATGAAGAAGGTCAGCGGGACCGCGGCGTGATAGCCGAAGGCGCTCGATGCCGGCGGAGTGCCGTAGAGCCCCCAGCGCGCGGCCAGCACGGCCCGCAGCTGCGGATCGCGGAAGCCGCGGGCGACCTGGTCCCGCAACAACCGGTACGCCGAGGGGAAGAGCCGCTCGACGACGGGCGCACCCGCCTTGCGCAGCCCTGCGGGGAACGACGCGAGGACATTGCGCACGGTCAGCCCGGCCATGGCCCTGCGCGTGGTCCGGAAGAATCGGTCGATCGCGTCGGACTCGGCAGGGAACCGTTCCTTCAGACGCGCACGGAACCGTTCCTTCGTGGCGGGCACGGTGAAGTCGAACCCCGGGAAGTGCAGTGCGTCGTACTCGTCCGGCAGGGGCGAGAGCTGCGCCCTTCCGTCTGTCATGAACCCGAGGAACGGGCCGGCGTCCGCGCTCATGTAATGCAGCCCGGTCCCGAACCGGTAGCGCCCGGCGCGGGAGAACTCGTGGGTCATCCCGCCGAGCGTGTAGTGCTGTTCGAGGACGAGCACACGCTTCCCGCCGAACTGCGCGATCGTGCGCGCCGCCGCGAGACCGCCCATACCCGACCCGATCACCACCACGTCGGCTTCTTCGTCCGACACCATCGGCACCCCCCAGTCAGCTGTCCTCCGAGGCGCTCAGATTGGCCGAACCGGCTTGACGGCGACTGAATGACCAGGGAAGTCCCCCCGGAACCAGGTCCCGGCCTCATTCCTTTTCCGTCCAGTGCGACGCCATAGCTTTGCGTCGATCCGCACGCCCGAGGAAAGGCTGGTCCATGGAGAACGGGAAACCGACGATCGTGCTCGTACACGGAGCCTTCGCCGACAGCAGCGGTTTCAACGCCGTCGCCAAGCGGCTTGTCGCCGACGGCCATTCAGTGGTCGCCGCGCCGAATCCCCTTCGAGGGCTCGCCTTTGACGCGGCCAATGTCAGGGCATTGCTGGACAGCATCGGGGGACCGATCGTGCTGGTCGGGCACTCGTACGGCGGTGCGGTCATCTCCACCGCCGCCGAGGGAAACGCGAACGTGAAGGCACTGGTCTATCTGGCGGCGTTCGTGCCGGAGACGGGCGAGAGCGCGCAAGCACTGGTCGAGAAGTTCCCGGGCAGCACAGTGGGCGAATCCCTCAAACCTGTTCCGCTGCCCGACGGTCAGGTCGACCTGTACATCGACCCGAAGGTCTTTCATCCCCATTTCGCCGCCGACGTGTCGGCAGAGGAAGCAACCCTCTACTCGATCACGCAACGCCCGGCCACCGGCGCCGCCCTGGGCGAGCCCGCCACCGGTCCGCAGGCATGGCACACGATCCCGAACTACAACCTGATCAGCGGCGCCGACCGGATCATTCCTCCGGCGACGCAGGAGTTCATGGCCCAGCGCTCCGGCGCGAAGACCCAGGTGGTCGAGGGTGCTTCGCACATGGTGTTCGTCTCACGGCCGGGCGCGACGGTGGGCCTCATCGAGACAGCCGTACAGGAAACGCAGGAGGCGTGATGCACAAGAACGAAAAGGCCATGAGGTGGGGCTTGCGGATCCACCTGTTCTGGTACGTCATCGCCAATGTGGCCCAGGTGGTGCTGTGGGGAATTCTCACACCCGACCTGTTCTTCTGGCCCTTGTGGTCGATTCTGGGCTGGGGCATCGGGCTGGCGATCCACTTCTGGGTGATTCGTGCGAAATCCCGAGCGCTCGTCCGGCCGTGAAACAGAGGAGATCCATGTCCGAGAAAGTAGTTCCGGGCCGTCAGACCTCCGCCGCCGAAGGCGACATCGTCGTCTTCCACATAGGGCTGCGGATCAACCGGCTGCGAGCATTCTCCAGTTGGTTCCCGGCATTCAGGTCGATGCCGCGCATGCTGCGTGAACTGTCGGAGGACAAGGACAGCGGGTTCCTCGGCTACAAGGTGCTCTACGGCAGCCTCCGAGACTTCTACGTCGTCCAGTACTGGACCGACAAGGAGCGGCTCCTCGCCTACGCCCACCAGCAGGACAGGGAACACCGGCCCGCGTGGACGGAGTTCAACCGGCGAGCACGCGCCGGAAAGGGTCATGTCGGTATCTGGCACGAGACGTTCATCGTCCCGTCGGGCTCCTACGAATCGGTGTACGTCGACATGCCCGCGTACGGCCTCGGTGCCGCGACAGGTGTCGTACCGGTCGGCCGTCGCGGAGACACCGCGGCCCAGCGTCTGCGGGCGGCAGAGAGGTAGGCGTCCGCTCCACGAGGACCGCTCACGCCGAGACCCGAAGAAGCTGGGCTCCCTCTAGACCCGAGAGGTCCACGACGGGTCACGGCCGAGCTGATCGCGGAGGAGCTGCGGCGGCTGGACCCGGACGACACGTACGCCTCGGCGCTGCGGTTCG
>NZ_JBSFLV010000131.1:0-25298 GCF_053599215.1 Streptomyces sp. NPDC001002
CTCCCGTTTTTTTGGGTCGTTTGGTTGTGGGCTTTGGGGGGGGGGGTCGCGCAGCCCGGCGCTGACGGGGTGCCGCCTGCGCCCACCCGTGCCGCCCCAGCGGCACGACTGCCCGCAGGCGGCGGGGGTTGGGGGCGCTGCCCGAGCGGCGCGGGTGGCTGCGGGCTGGGCGGGGTGGGTGGGTGTCGGCCGAGCGGCACGCCTGCCCGCAGGCGGCGGCGGGGGTTAGAGGGCGCTGCCCGAGCGGCGCGGGTGGCCGCGGGCTAAGCGGGGTGGGTGGGCGCCGCTCCAGCGGCACGCCTGCCCGCAGGCTGAGCGGGTTGGGCCGCTGCGCGGGCTGGGCGGGTTGCGCGGCTCGGCGTTGCCGGGTGCCGCCTCTCTTTGGGACGGGCGCCGCCCCAGTGGCACGACTGCCCGCAGGCTAGGCGGGTTCGGTGGGCGCCGCGCGGCACGGCTGCCCGCAGGCTGAGCAAGTTGGCTGGGCGCCGCCCCAGGGGCGTGACTGCTCGCAACCGGCGCTGGCTATGGAGAGCCGGCCAAGCCTGTCAGTAGTACCTGGGTGAAGTTGTGGACCCAGGTCTCGTCTGCTGGTTCTGCGCTTACCAAGGTGCGGTGGACTACCGCTCCCGCGACCATGTCGAAGATCAGGTCTACCGTGCGGGAGGACTCCGACGGGTCCGTTTCCGGGGGGAGTTCGCCTCGGGCCTGGGCTCGGGCTCGGCCCTCCAGGACCAGGCATTTCTGGCGGTCGACGATCGATGACCGGATGCGCTCCCGTAGGGCCTCGTCGTGGATCGACTCCGCCACCACCGCCATCAGGCCGCTCTTGGCCTCCGGGCGGGCCAGGATCGCCGCGAACTGGAGGACCACGCCCTCGATGTCGGCGGCCAGGGTGCCGCGGTCGGGGAGGTGGAGTTCGTCGAAGAGTTCCGCGACCGCGTCGACGACCAGTTCGTTCTTGCCGGCCCAGCGGCGATAGAGGGTCGTTTTCGCAACCCCCGCGCGCGTGGCCACGTCTCCGAGGGTGAGCTTCGACCAGCCCAGCTCGACCAGCGCCGCCCGGGTGGCCGCGAGGATCGCGGCGTCCGCCGCGGCGCTGCGGGGGCGCCCTGTGGCGCGTGGGGCGGGAGTGCGGCTCTGCATCCCCAGACCATAACCGGCGTTTGATGTGAAGCCGTGAGGGAGATCACCGGGGTGTGGTGTACCGCGGGCCCCTCATGCCATTACGCTACGACTCGTAGCGAAACCATGGTCGCGGGGTGGGGACCCGGCGCCGAACGGCACGTAGCGGGACCGGCTTTCACAAGGCTTTTCACGTACACGCGGGAACGGGGGAGGATAGACGCATGCAGCCACGGAACATGTCCATGAGCGGAGTCGTCGACCTCGCCGCGGTGAAGGCGGCCCAGGAGGCCAAGGCGAAGGCGGAGCAGGCGCGCGCCGAAGCCGCCCGGCAGGGCGGCGGCACCGGTGCCGTCTCCCCCGCCGACCTGGTGATCGACGTCGACGAGGCCTCCTTCGAGCGCGACATCCTTCAGCGGTCCACCGAGGTGCCCGTCGTCATCGACTTCTGGGCCGAGTGGTGCGAGCCCTGCAAGCAGCTCAGCCCCGTCCTGGAGCGGCTCGCCGTCGAGTACGCCGGGCGCTTCGTGCTCGCCAAGATCGACGTCGACGCCAATCAGATGCTGATGCAGCAGTTCGGGATCCAGGGCATCCCGGCCGTCTTCGCGGTGGTCGCCGGACAGGCGCTGCCGCTCTTCCAGGGGGCCGCTGGCGAGGCCCAGATCCGGCAGACCCTGGACCAGTTGGTGCAGGTCGCCGAGGAGCGCTTCGGCCTGACCGGTCTCGCGGTCGACCCGGACGCCGAGCCGGGCGCGGCCCCGTCGGCGCCCGAGATCCCGGTCGGCCCCTACGACGCGCTGCTCGAAGCGGCCGTACAGGCCCTGGACGCGGGCGACTTCGGCGGTGCGATCCAGGCGTACAAGAACGTGCTGAGCGACGACCCGGGCAACCCCGAGGCCAAACTGGGGCTGGTCCAGGCCGAGTTGCTCCAGCGCGTGCAGGGGCTGGATCAGCAGCAGGTGCGCAAGGACGCGGCCGAGAAGCCGGCCGACGCCGGTGCGCAGATCGCCGCCGCCGACCTGGATCTGGTGGGCGGGCACGTCGAGGACGCGTTCGGGCGGCTGATCGAGACCGTGCAGCGCACGGCGGGCGACGACCGGGACACCGTACGGCTGCGGCTGTTGGAGCTCTTCGAGGTCGTGGGGGCCGAGGACCCGCGGGTGGCCGCGGCGCGGCGGGCGTTGGCGCGCGCGCTGTTCTGAGCGGGGCGGCGGGCCGGTTCTGACCAGTCGCTAAACGCCGGTGCTTGTGGTGCCCGAGTGAAAGATTTGCCGACAGAGCGTCAGTGCGGCCGCGCTTTACCAAAACTTGGTAATCGCGGCCGCTGTTACTGCGAGTAAGTAATGGGCGTCGGTCTGTCGGATTCTGCCCCCGTGTCAACTGGTTTGTCCCGGCGCCTTGGAGCACCCAGCGTCGTCGGTCGAGACCTGTGGGTCGTTGTTCGGTTATCCGGCCGTTACTAGCCAGTAACGAACCCCCTTGTGCGGGCGGCGAGAATGCACCACGATCGGCGACGCTCGGTCCATTCCCGTACTCCGACAGCCGGTCGGGTCGCGGGAGTTCCTGGGTCCCCACCGAGCAGAGCAGGCGCCCCGGGTGCCGGCTCTTGGACAGGGGGGTCTTCACCCGCTGGGTGGAGCCTGTCCAGCAGGGTTGTGCGTGATGCGTGTCAGGCGCGACCAGTGGTTGTCGCTCGGGGGTGATCGCCGGTGATCGGTGCGCTGTTCAGCGCCTCCGAGTGCGGGCGCTCCCCTTCCCGAGGACGTAGCACTTCTCCCATCCCTGCCCGGCTGAGCCGACCTATGGGGCAGTCAGGGCCAGGAGATGTACGTCCGAGAAGGAGGAAATATGGAGTCCCAGGTGCGTGGCGGGACGAGATGGAAGCGGTTCGCTGTGGTCATGGTGCCCAGCGTCGCCGCTACGGCCGCGATAGGTGTCGCCCTTGCCCAGGGTGCTCTCGCCGCGTCATTCAGCGTGTCCGGCCAGCAGTTCAAGGTGTCGGCCGACTCGCTGACCGGCACCGGCTTCTCGCAGTACGGAGCCATTGACTCGGGGTACACCCTCGATGGCAAGAAGACGGCACACCCGGTCGCGGTCTCGGCGTTCAAGTCCGCGAGCATCAAGGGCCTGTGCCAGTCCGTGGTCACCCCGGACATCCCGCTGCTGGGCAGCGTCAGCCTGATCCTGAAGGCGGGCGGCGGTGACAAGCCGGTCGAGGCCGAGAACCTTTACATCGACCTCGACGACCTGAGTGCCGACGCGACCTTCACCAACATCGACATCGGTGTTGCGGCCAAGGACGCCACCAAGGGTCCTGGCATTCAGAAGGGCGACACCGCGAACCCGTACGGATTCGCACAGCAGGCCGACAAGGCCTCGCTGACCGGTGTGAAGCAGACGGCGTGGGCCACCACCGCCGGAACCTTCAAGCTCAGCGGTCTGCACATGTCGGTGTCACAGGGTGTCAAGGAGTGCTTCTAAGCACTCACTGACGGGCGGGGGAGCCGATGGCGCCCCCGCCCGTCCACTCTTCGCGGGTCTTCTTCACCGCCTGCACAACTCTCCACCACCACACCAACACCACCAGTACCAGCACCACACCACAGAAAAGCCGCACCAGGGAGCTGTTTTCCATGAGCGCCGAGACTCCTGCCGTGTCCGACGGCCAGTTCAGCCGCCGGAGGCTGCAGTTCCGCGCCTGGCGAGGCACCCGGCCGTTCTGGGCCGGCCTGTTCGTCATGCTCGCCGGAGTCCCCATCGCGTACTTCCCGTACGCGAATCTGCAGATCGGTCACCTCACGTTGGCGATGGCCACCACTGCTGGTGCCGGGTCCCTGATCATCGGTGTGCTGCTCGTCGTCCTGGGTTTCAGCCTCTGGTTCCAGAAGCACGTCCGCACCTTCGCGGGCGTCGCCTCGATCCTGCTGGGGCTGGTGTCCATCCCCGTGTCCAACCTCGGCGGCTTCCTGATCGGCTTCCTGTTCGCCCTCGTCGGCGGCGCGATGGCCGTGTCGTGGGCGCCGGGCGCACCGCCCGCCGATGAGCGGGCGTACGAAGCCCCCCGGGGAACCGGAGACGCTCCCGAAGGGAACGGCGACGCTCCCCAGGGGAACGACCCGGACACCACGCTCCTCAAGCCCGTGGTGGGCGAGACGAACGATCTGTCAGGAACGAGCCCGGCCAACGGGGCGAACGGGAGGCACAGTGCCGGCTGACGAGGTGACCCACGGGACTGACGTGGAGGAGTCCCGTGTGAGAACCGGGCCGCGGCATGCGGCACCCAAGAAGCCGCTGTTCACCAGGTTCCACATGCCGGCCGGCAAGGCGATAGCCATGGCGGCGATGCCCACGGCGGTCATCGTGGGGATGGGATTCACGTCGAGCCTCGCGCTCGCCGACAGCAATGGCTCCTCGCCGTCGCCGACCGCCAAGAGCCTGACCGCCGACGAGTACAAGGACTGCCTCGCGGCCCTTGAGGACTCCGAGGACGCGTCCGGTTCGCCCTCGCCGTCCGCGAGCGAGTCGACCGACACGGCGACCCCGAGCCCCTCGGAGACGTCGTCGTCGGATTCCGGTTCGGACTCCGACTCGGGCAAGACCCCTTCGTCGGATTCAGGTTCCGACGACAAGGCCACGCCCACGCCGTCCCCGTCCAAGAGCACCAGCGACGGTTCCGGCGACTCCGGCGGCGACACCGCCACTCCATCGCCCTCGGCGTCCGAGAGCAGCGGTGGTGGCCTGCTGGACACCATCGGCGACACGATCGGTGACATCCTCACCGGCGGCAAGTCCGACGACAGCTCCACGACGAGCGCCACCCCGTCGGCGTCGGCGTCCCCGTCCGAGAGCGCGAGCAAGGACACCTCGTCCGACGCCGCGGGCACGGTCAAGGACACCACCAAGAAGCTCACCGACACGGTGAACGACACCGTGAAGGACACGACCGACAAGGCTTCCGAGGCGGCGAAGGACACCACCGACGCCGTCAAGGAGGCGGCCGACGAGGCCACTTCGTCCGCGAGCCCGAGCCCGTCGCCGAGTTCCTCCACGGACGCGGACGACTGCCCGACCGCCACGGACGACGAGAGCGGCGTCGACAACAAGGTGCCGGTGGCGGACGACCCCTGGTACCTGAACGCCAGCTCGCTGCTCCTCAAGGGTGCCGACTACCAGGGCGTGGTCGAGGTGAAGACGGCCAACGGCACCAAGAAGAAGGTGCTGAAGTACGTCATCTCCAGCGGCACCGACATCGGCGACCTGCACCAGACGGTCAACGACGAACAGTCCGGCAAGACCTACCACGTGCAGGCCGCCAAGGGCTCGACGTCCACGATCACCGACGGCGACACCACGATGTACACGGAGAGCATCTCCGGGAACCTGTTCGGTCTGATCCCGATCACGTTCAGCCCCGACAACCCGCCGCCGCTGAACATCCCGTTGATCTACTTCACCAACGTGAAGGTCGTCCAGGCCGCGCAGTTCGGCGGCACGCTGCACGTCCCCGGGATGCACGTCTACACCAGCTGACCGAGCATCGCCACAAGCCCGTCCGGGAGCCGCACAACACACTGAGGGCGCCCCCTTTCCCAGGGGGCGCCCTCAGCGTCGTACAGGAGGCTTCACGAGCCTTTTCGGGGGCGTCAGTTGGTGGCGCCGCCGATGTGGTGGACGCGGAGCATGTTGGTGGTGCCGGGGACGCCGGGGGGCGAGCCGGCGGTGATGATGACGATCTCGCCCGGGTTGAAGCGGCTGATCTTGGCGATCTCCTGGTCGACCATGTCGACCATCTCGTCGGTGCTGTTCACGAACGGCACGACGTGCGACTCGACGCCCCAGCTGAGCGCCAGCTGGTTGCGGGTGTTCTCGTCGGTGGTGAAGGCGATGATCGGCTGCTCGGCGCGGTAGCGCGACAGACGGCGGGCGGTGTCGCCGGACTGCGTGAAGGCCACCAGGCCGCGGCCGCCGAGGAAGTCCGCGATCTCGCACGCGGCACGCGCGACCGAACCGCTCTGTGTGCGCGGCTTCTTGCCGGGGACCAGGGGCTGCAGGCCCTTGCTCATCAGCTCCTGCTCGGCCGCCACGACGATCTTCGACATCGTCTTGACCGTCTCGATCGGGTACGCGCCCACGCTCGACTCGGCGGAGAGCATGACCGCGTCCGCGCCGTCCAGGATCGCGTTGGCCACGTCGGAGGCCTCGGCGCGCGTCGGGCGGGAGTTGGTGATCATCGACTCCATCATCTGGGTCGCCACGATCACCGGCTTGGCGTTGCGGCGGCACAGCTCGATGAGCCGCTTCTGCACCATGGGGACCTTTTCGAGCGGGTACTCGACGGCCAGGTCGCCACGGGCGACCATCACGCCGTCGAACGCCATCACGACGTCCTCCATGTTGTCGACCGCCTGCGGCTTCTCCACCTTGGCGATGACGGGGACGCGACGGCCCTCCTCGTCCATGACCTTGTGGACGTCGCCGACGTCCTTGGCGTCCCGGACGAAGGACAGCGCGACCATGTCGCAGCCCATGCGCAGCGCGAAGCGCAGGTCCTCGACGTCCTTCTCGGACAGCGCCGGCACGTTCACGGCCGTGCCCGGGAGGTTGATGCCCTTGTGGTCGGAGACGACACCGCCCTCGATGACGATCGTCTTGACCCGCGAGCCCTCGACGTCGAGGACCTTCAGCTCGACGTTGCCGTCGTTGATGAGGATCTGGTCGCCGCGCGAGACGTCGCCCGGCAGGCCCTTGTAGGTCGTGCCGCAGATGTGCTTGTCGCCCGGCACGTCCTCGGTCGTGATGACGAACTCGTCGCCGCGCTCCAGCTCCACCGGGCCCTCGGCGAAGGTCTCCAGGCGGATCTTGGGGCCCTGCAGGTCGGCGAGGACACCGATGGCCCGGCCGGTCTCCTTGGCGGCGGCCCGGACCCGGTCGTACCGGCCCTGGTGCTCGGCGTGGGTGCCGTGGCTGAAGTTGAACCGGGCCACGTTCATTCCGGCCTCGATCATCGAGACCAGCATTTCGTGGGAGTCGACCGCGGGGCCGAGAGTACAGACGATTTTCGAACGGCGCATGGGACGATCCTATCGGTTTGTTTCGCTACGGAATATTCCGTCTGGCGGAAGAAACAAATGGGCGGGGCCGTGCTCAATTGCGAGTGGTGCTCAATTGCCGGTTACCGCTCAGTCGTCCTGTCTCACCAGTGCGTAGGTCTGCGTCGCGATTTCCAGTTCTTCGTCGGTCGGCACCACGGCCACCTTCACCCGTGCGTCCTCGGGCGAGATCAGCCGCGGCTGGTCACTGCGTACGGCGTTCAGTGCGCCGTCCACCGCCGGGCCCAGGGTCTCCAGGCCCGCGACGGCCGCCTCGCGCACCGGCGCCGCGTTCTCGCCGACTCCGGCCGTGAACGCGATCGCGTCCACCGTACCGAGCACGGCGCAATAGGCGCCTATGTACTTCTTGAGGCGGTGAATGTAGATGTCGAAGGCGAGCTGCGCCTCCGCGTCGCCCTCGTCGATCCGGCGACGTATCTCCCGCATGTCGTTGTCGCCGCACAGGCCGACGAGCCCGCTCTTCTTGTTGAGAAGAGTGTCGATTTCATCGATGGACATTCCGCCAACACGCGCCAAATGGAAGATGACGGCCGGATCGATGTCCCCCGAGCGGGTCCCCATCACGAGTCCCTCCAAAGGCGTCAGCCCCATGGAGGTGTCCACGCACTTCCCGCCCCGCACGGCGGACGCGGACGCGCCGTTGCCGAGGTGCAGCACGATCACGTTGACGTCCTCGGGCGCCTTCCTGAGCAGCTTCGCCGTCGCCCGGGACACGTACGCGTGCGAGGTGCCGTGGAAGCCGTAGCGCCGGACGCGGTACTCGTCGGCGACCCGGACGTCGATCGCGTAGCGGGCGGCCGACTCCGGCATCGTCGTGTGGAACGCGGTGTCGAAGACCGCGACCTGGGGCAGGTCCGGGCGCAGGGCCATCGCCGTGCGGATGCCGATGAGGTTGGCCGGGTTGTGCAGCGGCGCGACCGGGATCAGCCGCTCGATCTCGGCGAGCACGGCGTCGTCGATGACCGTCGGCTCGGTGAAGGTCTTACCGCCGTGCACGACCCGGTGCCCGATGGCGACCAACTCCGGGGAGTCCAGCCCGAATCCGTCCCTCGCCAGCTCCTCCGCTACGGCCTTCAGGGCGGCGGCGTGATCGGCGATCGGCCCGGTCCACTCCCGTTCGGCACCGCCGGCGAGGTGCGTGTGCTTGAGCCGTGCGCGCTCCTCGCCGATCCGCTCGACGAGCCCCGCGGCCAGCCGGTCGCCGTCGCTCATGTCGAGCAGCTGGTACTTCACCGACGAGGAGCCGGAGTTGAGGACGAGGACACGGGACGGGCTCACTGGGCGGTCGCCTTCTCGTTCGGGTTCTGGGCCTGGATCGCGGTGATGGCGACGGTGTTGACGATGTCCTGGACGAGCGCGCCCCGGGACAGGTCGTTGACCGGCTTGCGCAGCCCCTGCATCACCGGGCCGATGGCGACCGCGCCGGCCGAACGCTGCACGGCCTTGTAGGTGTTGTTGCCGGTGTTGAGGTCGGGGAAGATCAACACGCTTGCCTGGCCGGCGACTTCGGATTCCGGCAGCTTGGTCGCGGCGACGGTCGGCTCGACCGCGGCGTCGTACTGGATCGGCCCCTCGATGCGCAGGTCCGGACGCCGCTCGCGCACCAGCTCGGTGGCCTCCCGCACCTTGTCGACGTCGGCGCCCGAGCCGGACGTACCGGTCGAGTACGACAGCATCGCGATCCGCGGCTCCACCCCGAACTGCTCGGCGGTGGCGGCCGATTGGATGGCGATGTCGGCGAGCTGCTCCGCGTTCGGGTCCGGGTTCACCGCGCAGTCGCCGTACACCAGCACCTTGTCGGCGAGGCACATGAAGAAGACCGACGAGACGATGTCCGCGTCCGGCTTGGTCTTGATGATCTCGAAGGCGGGGCGGATGGTCGCGGCCGTGGAGTGCACGGAACCGGAGACCATGCCGTCGGCGAAGCCCTCCTGGACCATGAGCGTGCCGAAGTAGTTCACGTCCGAGACGACGTCGTAGGCCAGCTCCACGGTGACGCCCCGGTGGGCGCGGAAGCGGGCGTACTTCTCGGCGAAGGAGTCGCGCAGCTCGCTGGTGGCCGGGTCGATCAACTGGGTGTCGCCCAGGTCGATGCCGAGGTCGGCGGCGCGCTTGCGGATCTGGTCGAGCGGGCCGAGCAGCGTGAGGTCGCAGACAGCGCGGCGCAGCAGCACCTCGGCCGCGTGCAGGACGCGCGGCTCGGTGCCCTCGGGCAGGACGACCCGGCGCAGGTCGGAGCGGGCCTGGTCGAGCAGCTTGTGCTCGAACATCATCGGCGTGACGCGGTCGCTGCTCGGGGCGGAGACGCGGCGGGTGAGGTCGGTGTTGTCGACGTACCGCTCGAAGAGGCCGAGCGCGGTCTCCGCCTTCCTGGGCGTGGCCGCGTTCAACTTCCCCTCCAGGGAGAAGAGTTCGGTGGCCGTGGTGAAGCTGTTGCCGGCCACCGAGAGCACCGGGGTGCCCGGGGCGAGGCGGGCGGCGAGGGTGAGGACCTCGTCGGTCGGCACCTCGTTCAGGGTCAGCAGGACGCCGGCTATCGGCGGGGTGCCGGCGCTGTGCGCGGCGAGCGAGCCGACGACCAGGTCGGCGCGGTCGCCCGGGGTGACGACCAGACAGCCCGGGGTCAGGGCGCCCAGGAAGTTCGGCAGCATCGCACCGCCGAAGACGAAGTCCAGTACGTCCCGGGCGAGTCCGGACTCGTCGCCGAGCAGCACCCGGGCGCCGAGCGCCTGGCCGATCTGGGAGACCGTCGGGGCGGCCAGCGCGGGCTCGTCGGGCAGGACGTAACACGGCACGGGGAGGCGGGAGTCCAGGCTCGCGGCGATCTCGTCCCGGTCCACCCTCGCCACCCGGTTGGTCACCATGGCCAGCACGTCACAGCCGAGGCTCGCGTAGGCCCGGTAGGCGTTGCGCGTCTCGGCGAGCACGGACTCGGCGGGCTGCTTGCGGCCGCCCACCACGGGGATCACGGACGCGCCGAACTCGTTGGCCAGGCGGGCGTTGAGGGAGAGCTCGTCCGGGAGCTGGGTGTCGGCGAAGTCGGTGCCGAGGACGAGGACGACGTCGTAGTCGCGGGCGACGAGATGGAAGCGGTCGACGAGGGTCGACACCAGTTCGTCGGTGCCCTGTTCGGCCTGGAGGGCGGACGCCTCGTGGTAGTCCATGCCGTAGACCGTGGTCGGGTCCTGGGAGAGCCGGTAGCGGGCGCGCAGCAGCTCGAACAGGCGGTCCGGGATGTGGTGGACGAGCGGGCGGAACACCCCGACCCGGTCGACCTGCCGGGTCAGGAGCTCCATCACTCCCAGCTCGACGACCTGGCGGCCGTCGCCGCGGTCGATCCCGGTCACGTACACGCTGCGCGTCACGCGTGCTCTCCGTTCGGTCTTTCGTGGGGCGTCCGGTGGGGCGTTCTGAGAGGCATCCGGCGGGGTGTCGGGCCGGGTGTCCGGCGGGGCACGGACATCGCCCGCCGAGGCGGGCGCAACCCTCTTGACCGTACCCTCAGAGGCGGACAAGACGCCCGTCAGGCCCCCGGGCCGCCCGGACAACCCGATAGGGCCAATCGGGCCATACATACCAGAAGCGACATCGTCCTGCCCGGCATGAAAGAATCGGACCGGCTCACCGGTATCGACGACACCGAGCAGGAGACACAGCACGATGCGCATCGGAGTTCTCACCGCAGGCGGCGACTGCCCTGGTCTGAACGCCGTGATCAGGTCGGTCGTGCACCGAGCGGTCACCACGTACGGCGACGAGGTCATCGGCTTCGAGGACGGTTACGCCGGCCTGCTCGACAGCCACTACCGCACCCTCGACCTCGACGCGGTCAGCGGCATCCTGGCCCGCGGCGGCACGATCCTCGGCTCCTCCCGGCTGGAGCGCGACCGGCTGCGCGAGGCCTGCGAGAACGTGGCGGACATCGCCCGCGACTTCGGCATCGACGTACTGATCCCGATCGGCGGCGAGGGCACGCTGACGGCGGCGCGGATGCTGCACGACGCGGGTCTGCCGGTGGTCGGCGTCCCCAAGACGATCGACAACGACATCTCCTCCACGGACCGCACCTTCGGCTTCGACACCGCGGTCGGCGTCGCCACGGAGGCGATGGACCGCCTCAAGACGACCGCCGAGTCGCACCAGCGCGTGATGGTCGTCGAGGTCATGGGCCGGCACGCCGGCTGGATCGCCCTGGAGTCCGGCATGGCGGCCGGCGCGCACGGCATCTGCCTGCCCGAGCGGCCCTTCGACCCGGCCGACCTGGTCAAGATGGTCGAGGAGCGCTTCGCCCGCGGCAAGAAGTTCGCGGTGGTCTGCGTGGCCGAGGGCGCGCACCCCGCCGAGGGCACGATGGACTACGGCAAGGGCGACATCGACCAGTTCGGCCACGAGCGCTTCCAGGGCATCGGCACGGCGCTCGCGTACGAGCTGGAGCGCCGCCTCGGCAAGGAGGCCAAGCCGGTCATCCTCGGCCATGTGCAGCGCGGCGGCGTCCCCACGGCCTACGACCGCGTCCTCGCCACCCGCTTCGGCTGGCACGCCGTGGAGGCGGCGCACCGGGGCGACTTCGGCAGGATGACCGCGCTGCGCGGGACGGACATCGAGATGGTGCCGCTCGCGGAGGCGGTGACCGAGCTGAAGACGGTCCCGAAGGACCGGATGGACGAGGCGGAGTCGGTGTTCTAGGAACTGCCGGTCTCTCAGGAGCTGTTGTCCTGGACCGCGGCCCAGAAGTGGTCGACGATCCGGTCCAGGTAGGCGCGCCCGGAGTCGAGAGCCGTACCGGCCGAGGCGCCCTCGCCCCAGTTCAGTGAGGCGACCATCTGCCCCTGGTAGTCCTGGTGGAGCTCCTGGAGGACGTCCTCCAGGAGGCGCCGGTCCAGCGGCACCAGCTTGGTCACCTGGCGGACGTACGCCTGCCAGCGTGTGGTCGCGGCACTGCGGAGCAGCTCGGCGAGCCGGGGCTCGCGGCCGGTGACGGCGACGAAGTCGGGGATCGAGAGGTCGAGCACCTCGGCGAGCGCGGCGGACTGCCGGTCGCCGCCGCGCCAGGTGTTCTCCTCCTCCATCTGCAGATACGCCCGCAGTTCGAGCCCGACGGCCCGCGCCACGTCCTCCGGGGCGAGGGCACGGGCGATCCGGTGCTCGCCCAACGTCCGTGGTCTCCCGATGAGTTCACCGAGGGAACACCACAACACGCCCGCGAGAGCGGTGAGTTCGGGAGTACTGGGCGCGGTGAGCCCCCGCTCCCAGGCGACGACGAGATCCGGGGTGACGTAGGGCAGCCCGTACGAGGTACGCAGCCCATAGGCGACATGCTCGGGCCCCATGTTGAGCCCGGACCGCAGCCGACGGGCGGCGGGGGCGTTGAAGGGCGGAGCCGAGGAGGTTGGCTGATTCGGCGGGTTCGGGTGGGCCGGGGGTTGGTGCACGGGCCACAAAATAGGGGTCCCCGGGTGCGGTGACTACGGTCCGTTCGGCCAGGAATACGGATTGTAGGAACGTACGGATCCGGCCAGGGAAGGGGTGGGTCGGGCACCGCGACCTCGGCGCGGCCGACTCTGAATATGCCGCTCTACCTTGCCTTTTGCGCTTGACGGGCACGGGCGGCGGGGCCGGCTTCGAAGGCCCGTGCGTCAATGCAGGGCTGACGTGTGGGGGTTTGGGGGTGGTGCGGGGACGGCGCAATCTGTACGGGTGGTTGACGAATCAACCGCCGAGCCGCAGCCTATCCGCCCGCCCGGCGTCCGCGACGGGCTGCGGAGGCCGGAACTCAAGCCGGCGGTGTCAGACCCAGCGATTACGCTGCCGTTCGCCGCGGCATCAGCCGATGGCGTGCCGGTCTGCCAGGAGTCGAGATGGCTCGTACCACCCCGCCGCGTCCCGTCGACGTGGAGACGCTCTTTCCCGAGGTCGCCGCCTACCGCAAGGACACCGTCCGGCTGCATCCCCGAGTGGGGGATCCCGGCCCCAGGGACAGCTCGCTGGGCGGTCCGCTCCTGTGGCCGCGGTCCGTGGAGTGGCCGCACTGCGACGAGGACCACGGTGAGTTCAGTCCCGGAGCGGGTGCGATGCCTCTGGCGCCCGTGCTTCAGCTGTTCGCCACCGACGTTCCCGAACTGCCCTTCCCAGCCGGCACGGACGTCCTTCAGGTGCTGTGGTGCCCCTTCGACCACGGCTACATGCCCCAGCCGAAGCTGTACTGGCGTGACAGTTCCACGTGCGGCGGAGAACTCGCCGCGTACCCCAGGCCGGACGGCGCCGAGGCGGACTACCTGCCCGACCCGTGCGTCCTGCACCCGGAACGGGTCGTCGACTATCCGAGCTGGGATCTGCCCGAGGAGATCGCCGACGCACTGGAGGAGCGGTTCGATCAGCTGGAGAAGGAGACCGGCTGGTCGTACTGGCAGCACCTCTCGGTGGCCGACGGCGTCAAGGTCGGCGGATACCCGACGTGGGCACAGGACCCGGCCTGGCCCGACTGCGAGGGCTGCGGTCGGCGCATGGACCACCTGCTCACGGTCAACAGCGCGGAATTCGACGGGGCGTCATGGCGAACCTGGCTGGCGGTGGAGGACACACCCGCCACCGGCACCATCTGGGACCTTCCCTACGACGAGCGCCGACTGATCCAGAGCCCGCCGGGACTGATGCTCGGCGACATGGGCGGCATCTACGTCTTCACCTGCCGACAGTGCCCCGACCAGCCCTACGCCCACTGGTTCGACTGCTCGTAAAGCACCGGACCACGGCCGTCCCGTCCGGCTACCCGATCAAGCCGGCTCCCAGAGTTCCACCCGGTTGCCCTCCGGGTCCGTGACCCAGGCGAAGCGGCCCACGCCCTCCATGTCCTGCGTCTCGTCGGAGACGTTCGCGCCCTTGGTGCGGAGTTGCGTGAGCATCGCGTCCAGGTCGCGGACCCGGAAGTTGAGCATGGTCTGTTGGGTGGGGGAGCCGAAGTAGTCGGTCTTTGGGTCGAAGGTCGCGAAGACCGTCGGGCCGGGGGCCGGTTGCCAGAGGCCGTGTTCGTCGGTGTCCAGGCCCAGGCAGTCGCGATACCAGGCGGTCAGGGCTTCCGGGTCCGTGGCCCGCAGGAAGTATCCGCCGATTCCGAGTACACGTTCCATACGGCCCATCCTGCCCCAGGGCACCCACCTCCGCTCACCCCTTCACGGCACCCCCCAGCGCGAACCCCCCGCCCAGCCGGCGGGCGATCAGTACGTACAGCAGGATCACCGGCGTCGAGTAGACGACCGAGAACGCGGCCAGCTGTCCGTACGCCACCATTCCGCGGTTGCCGAAGAACTCGTTGATGCTCACGCTCGCGGGCATCTGGTCGGGGGTGAGCAGGAGCATGAAGGGGACGAAGAAGTTCCCCCACATCATGACGAAGGAGAAGATCGTCACGACCGCCACGCCGGGGCCCATCAGGGGCAGCACGATGCGGATCAGGGACTGGAAGGCGGAGGCGCCGTCCGTCCAGGCCGCCTCCTCCAGTTCCTTGGGGACACCGTCCATGAAGTTCTTCATCAGCCAGATGGCGAAGGGGAGTTGGGAGGCGGCGAAGAAGAGGATCGTGCCCTGCATGGTGTCGATCAGGTTCACCTGCACGAAGAGCGCGTAGACCGGAACCATGATCGCCGTGATCGGCAGACTCGTCGTGAACAGGATCGTCAGGAGGAAGGGGCGGTTCAGGCGGGACTTGAAGCGGGACAGGGGGTACGCCGCCAGGGCCGCGCAGACCACCGTCAGCAAGGTCGCCCCGCCGCACAGGATCAGGCTGTTGAGCAGCGGCGTGAACGTGATGTCCTGCGTGAGGATCGCGTCGAAGTTGCCGAAGGTGAGGCCGTCGGGGGCCTTCACCCGGAGGTTCGCGTGCGGGTCCACCGAGGACAGCACGACCCAGAGCAGCGGCAGCGCGAACGCGGCGGCGGCCACCAGGAGTCCCACGTCAGCGGCCAGCCGCCGGCTCGTCCTGCGATCGGCCAGGCGGGAGGTGCCGGGGAGTGTCCGTGTGAGTGCCATGGGTGTCAGACCTCCGTCCGCAGCAGTCGTACGTAGACGAGCGAGAACAGCGCGCCGACCACCAGCAGCAGCAACGCCACCGCCGTGCCGTAGCCGATCATGCTGTTCTGGAAGGCCTGTTCGTACATGAACAGGGGGAGCGTCTGGCTCTTGTCGCCCGGGCCGCCCCTCGTCATCACCCAGATCAGACCGAAGACCGACAGGGTCTGGAGGGTGTTGAGCATCAGGTTCGTGCCGATGGAGCGGCGGATCATCGGGAGCGTGATGTGCCACATGCGGCGCCAGCCGCCCGCGCCGTCGACCTCCGCGGCCTCCGTGATCTCCTTCGGGATCTCGTTGAGCGCGGCCGTGTAGACCAGCATCGAGAAGGCCGTGCCGCGCCAGACGTTGGCGAAGGACACCGCGAGGATCGGCAGGGTGAACAGCCAGTTCTGGGACGGGAGATGGAGCCAGTCCAGGATGGCGTTCAGGGTGCCCTCGCGACGGAAGAAGGCGTAGAGGAGGAAGCCCGCCACGACTTCGGGCAGGACCCACGCCGTGATCACGATGCCGCCGACGAGCGTGCGGATCGGTTTCGACGCGCGCTGCATCAGCGTCGCGAGCGCCAGGCCGAGCGTGTTCTGGCCGATCAGCGACGACAGGACCGTGAACACCAGCGTCAGCCATACGGCGTTGAGGAACTCCTCGTCCTGGAAGGCCGCGCGGAAGTTCGCGAGACCGACGAACGAGGAGTGCGCCTGACCGGTCAACTGGAGGTCGGTGAAGGCGATGTAGGCGCAGTAGCCGATCGGTCCCGCCAGGAAGAGCAGCAGGAGGATCACGGCGGGGGAGAGGGGGAGGAGGCGGGTCAGGGAGCGGCCGCGGGAGCGCGGGCGGCGCTGTGGGTCGGGTGTGCGGGGCGCCGGGCCCGGGGGGACTTTCGTCACGCCCGGGCCCGCCTGCTGCGGTGCGGTGGTCATCGACGGTCGCCGCCGCTCACTTCTCGATCACCTGGTTGTCGGTGGCCGACTTGAGCTCGTCGTCGTACGAACTCGCCGCCTTCTCCACCGACGAGTCACCCGTCGTCACGGCCTCCATCGCCTCCTGGACCGCCGTGGAGACCTTCGGGTACGCGGGATACGCGGGCCGGTAGTGCGTGCTGGCCACCAGGTCCGTGAAGAACTTGATGCCGGGCTGCGCGGTGGCGTACGAGGGGTCGTCCGCGACGTCCTTGCGGACCGCGATGCCGGAGTTGGCGACGTACCACTTCTGGGCGTTGGCCTTGGTCTGCATCGTCTTGATGAAGTCGAAGGCGAGGTCGGGGTTGCCGGCCTTGGCCGGGACCGACCAGGTCCAGCCGCCGGACATGCTCACCTTGCCGGGCGCCTGGCCGTGCTGGGTGGGCATCGCGGCGAGGCCCAGCTTCTGGGACCACTCGGGCCATTCGTGCCCGCTGCCCGGCAGCCAGTCCTGCGGCAGCCACGAGCCGTCGAGGTCGATGCCGAGCTTGCCCTTGGGCAGCAGCTCACCGCGGACCTGGGTGCCGAAGTTGGGGTCGAGGGCGTCGGAGACGTCCGGGCCGAGCTTCTCCTTGAAGACCGTCTCGACGAACTGCAGCGAGTCCTTGAACCCCTGGCTGCCCGCGACCCACTTCTTCGTCGCCTTGTCGTACATCGGGTCCGTCTTGCCGTCATTGGTGCCGTACAGCAGCATCTCGAAGGTCTGCATGGTGGAGGCCTCACCGGCCGGCTTGCCCGTGTAGACGTTGAGCGGGGTGACGCCGGGGACCTTCTGCTTGATCGTGCGGGCTGCGGCGAGCACGTCGTCCCACGTCTTGGGCTGCCAGTTCGCGGGCAGGCCCGCCTTCTTGAAGATGCCCTTGTCGTACCAGAGGCCCCGGGTGTCGGTGCCGTCCGGGACGCCGTACGTCTTTCCGTCCTCGCCCTGGGCCGCGGCCTTCGCCGTGTCGATGAACTGGTTCCAGTCCGGCCACTTGGCGAGGTAGCTGTCGAGCGGCTTCAGGTACCCGCTGGTGATGTCCGAGTTGATGAGGAAGGTGTCCTCGTAGACCAGGTCGGGGGCGGTCTTGGGGGAGCGGAGCATCTGCTGGAGCTTGGTGTAGTACTCCGAGTCCGGGGCCTTGATCGGGACGAGTTCGACCTTCTTGCCGGGGTTCGCCTTCTCGAACTGCTTCTTGATGTCCCCGAGGAAATCGTCCATCACATGGATCGAGTTGTCCGTGGACTGCTTGAAGGAGACCTTCACGGTGTCCGGGTCGCTCCCGGACCCGCTGCCACAGGCGGTGAGGCCGGTGGCGGCGACGGCGAGCGTGAGGAGAACGGTGAGCTGGGGGCGGACGGCGGTGGGGCGCACGGGACGACCTCCTACGGGCATGACTACGTTGTCGGCCGAGTTGGTTGCCCGCGAACGTAAGAGGAATGGTCTAGTCAGGTCAATGACCGTGCGGGTCACGTCTTGGTCGACGAGGGTCCTAACGCGTACGAACCCACCGATAAACCAGCTCGGGCCTTCCCACCTGGCCATACAACGGACTGCGCCCCGCCCGTCCCGCCTCCACCAGGTGCTCCAGATAGCGCCGGGCCGTGATCCGCGAGATGCCCACCGCCACGGCGACGCCCGCCGCGGTCAGCCCCTCCTCGGCCTCCCGCAGCGCGCCGGTCACCCGCTCCAGGGTCGGCCCGCTCAGCCCCTTCGGCAGCGCGGCCGGCGAGGGCGCCCGCAGCGTCGCCAGCGCCCGGTCCACCTCGTCCTGTCCGCTCGCCTCGCCCGCGGCCCCCCGGAACTCCGCGTACCGCACGAGCCGGTCCCGCAGGGTCGCGAAGGTGAACGGCTTCAGCACGTACTGCACGACCCCCAGCGAGACCCCCTCCCGCACCACGGTGAGGTCCCGGGCCGAGGTCACCGCTATCACGTCCGCGTGATGACCGGCGGCCCGCAGCGACCGCGCGAACTGCAGCCCGTGCACATCGGGCAGGTGCAGGTCGAGCAGGAGCAGATCCACCGGCGTACGGTCCAGCAGGCGCCGCGCCTCCGCGCCGGTGTGCGCCTTGCCGACCGCCGTGAAGCCCGGCACCCGGCCGACGTACATGACATGCGCGTCCGCGGCCACGGGGTCGTCCTCGACGACCAGCACGCGGATGGAGTCGCCGGGGTCGCCGGTCATGCGCCACCTCCCGGCCGACGTGAGGCCCGCACCCGCGGGGATTCCAGGGGCCCGCCTTCACGGGGCGCGGTCGCCGGGGCCGCGGTGGCCCGAGCGGCGGCTCCTCGGGCGGCGGGTTCCCGGGGCGGGCCCTCTTGAGGCGCGGCCTCCTGAAGCGCCGGACCCGGCGTCGTCTCTCCCGCGTCCCCGGCCCGCACCGCTGCCTCCGAGCCCCCGGCCCGCACCGTCGCCCGCAGTGGCATCCGCACCTCGAACTCCGCTCCGCCGCCGTCCGCCTCGGCCACTGTCAGCAGGCCGCCGTGCCGTTGTACCGCCTGCCGGGCCAGGGCCAGGCCGAGGCCCCGCCCGCCAGGGCCCGACGGTTTCGTGGAGAAGCCGCGCTGGAAGACCATCTCGGCGTGGGCCGGGTCCACCCCCGCGCCGGTGTCGGAGACCTTGAGCACCAGCTCGGCCGCTCCGTCGGAGCCGTCCGCGGTGTACGCCGTCACCGTCACCCGGGCCCGCACGCTGCCCTGGGCCGCGTCCACCGCGTTGTCGATGAGGTTGCCGAGGATCGTGACCAGGTCCCGGGCCGGGAGCGAGGGCGGCAGCAGGCCGTCGTCGAGGCGGCTGTCCTCCGAGACGACCAGTTCCACTCCCCGCTCGTTCGCCTGGGCCGTCTTGCCCAACAGCAGCGCGGCCAGCACCGGTTCGCCCACCGCGGCCACCACCTGGTCGGTCAGCGCCTGGGCCAGCTCCAGTTCGGCGGTCGCGAAGTCCACGGCCTCCTCGGCGCGGCCCAGTTCGATGAGCGAGACGACCGTGTGCAGCCGGTTCGCCGCCTCGTGGGCCTGCGAGCGCAGCGCCTGCGTGAAGCCGCGCTCGGAGTCCAACTCGCCCATCAGGGACTGGAGTTCGGTCACGTCCCGGAGCGTGACGACCGTGCCGCGGCGCTCCCCGCCGGACACCGGCGAGGTGTTGACCACCAGCACCCGGTCCGCCGCCAGATGCACCTCGTCCACCCGCGGCTCCGACGCCAGCAGCGCGCCGGTCAACTGCGCGGGCAGGCCGAGCTCGGCCACCGAACTGCCCACCACGTCACCGGCCACACCCAGCAACTCCCGTCCACCGTCGTTGATCAGCGCCACACGGTACTGCCCGTCGAGCATCAACAGCCCCTCGCGTACGGCATGGAGTGCTGCCTCGTGATAGTCGTGCATCCGGCTCAGCTCGGCCGCGTTCATGCCGTGGGTGTGGCGGCGCAGCCGGGCGTTGATGACGTAGGTGCCGAGGCCGCCCAGCGCGAGGGCGCCGCCCGCGACGCCGAGCAGGGCGGCCAGCTGCCCCTGGACCCGCTGGCTGATCGCCTCGACCTTGATACCGGCGCTGACCAGTCCGATGACCTTGTGGTTCTCGTCCTCGATGGGCGTGACCGCGCGGACCGAGGCGCCGAGGGTGCCGGTGTAGGTCTCGGTGAAGGTGTCGCCCTTCAGGGCGCGGTCGATGTGGCCGAGGAAGGGCTGGCCGATCTGGTCGGGCTTGGGGTGGGTCCAGCGGATGCGGTTCGGAGCCATGATCGTGACGAAGTCGACCTCCGTGTCCGCCATCACCTTCAGCGCGTAGGGCTGGAGCTCGATGCTGGGGTCCGGGGTGGCGATCGCCTCGTGCACCGAGGGCGAGTCCGCGACCGAGCGGGCCACGGCCGTCGCCTGGCGGCCGGCCGCGTCCTCGGCCTGTCGCCCGTCGTTGACGTATGTGAACACCGCGTAACCGGCCACGAGCACCGCTATCAGCACGGCCTGCATCGCGAAGAGCTGGCCGGCCAGGCTGCGGGGGCGGGGGACGGGGATGCGCATGACGTCAGTGTGCCTCGCACGTTAAGCGTGAACTAAATGAACGGAAGGGTGACCGGGCTCACAGGGCAGGGGATAGTCACCGCAATGCGGAAGCAATATGGCCGGTTCCGGCCTCTGTTTCCAGCCGCTCGTCCCCCCATTCTTCCCCCGCTCCACCTCACCCCCCACTTCGCCCGACCCGGACGTGAGCCGCACGCCGGTCCTACCGACGAAGACGTCAAGGAGGCAGCCGTGACGACGACGCCTACGGCACCTGCCACGCCCGCCGCGAAGCGGGACCGCACCCACTATCTGTACATCGCCGTCATCATCGCGGTGGCGCTCGGCATCGCCGTGGGTCTGATCTGGCCCGACGCCGGGATCGAGCTCAAGCCGCTCGGTACGGGCTTCGTCAACCTGATCAAGATGATGATCTCGCCGATCATCTTCTGCACGATCGTGCTCGGCATCGGATCCGTCCGGAAGGCCGCCAAGGTCGGCGCGGTCGGCGGTATCGCGCTCGGCTACTTCCTGGTGATGTCGCTGGTCGCCCTGGGTATCGGCCTGGTCGTCGGCAACATCCTGCACCCGGGCGACGGACTGCACATCACCGACGCGATCAAGGCGTCCGGGCACGACCAGGTGTCGGAGGACGCGCTGCCGCCGGTCGAGTTCGTGCTGTCGATCATCCCGCTGACCTTCGTCTCCGCCTTCACCGAGGGCCAGGTCCTGCAGACCCTGCTGATCGCCCTCCTCGCCGGCTTCGCGCTCCAGGCGATGGGCTCCACCGGCCAGCCGATCCTGCGCGGTGTCGAGCACATCCAGCGGCTCGTCTTCCGCATCCTCGGCATGGTCATGTGGGCCGCCCCGATCGGCGCCTTCGGCGCCATCGCCGCGGTGGTCGGCTCCGCCGGTGTCGACGCGCTCAAGAGCCTCGCGGTACTGATGCTCGGCTTCTACGTCACCTGTGTGCTGTTCGTCTTCATCGTGCTCGGGTTGATGCTGCGGCTCATCGCGGGGCTGAACATCTTCGTGCTGTTCAAGTACCTGGCCCGTGAGTTCCTGCTGATCCTGTCGACCTCCTCCTCCGAGTCCGCGCTGCCGCGGCTCATCGCGAAGATGGAGCACCTGGGCGTCAGCAAGCCCGTCGTCGGCATCACGGTCCCGACCGGCTACTCCTTCAACCTCGACGGCACCATGATCTACATGACCATGGCGTCCCTCTACATCGCCGACGCCCTGGGCACCCCGATGTCCATCGGCGAGCAGATCCCGCTGCTGCTCTTCCTGCTGCTCGCCTCCAAGGGCGCGGCGGGCGTCAGCGGCGCCGGTCTCGCCACGCTGGCCGGTGGTCTGCAGTCGCACAAGCCGGCCCTGGTGGACGGCGTCGGTCTGATCGTCGGCATCGACCGCTTCATGAGCGAGGCCCGCGCCCTGACCAACTTCGCGGGCAACGCGGTCGCCACCGTCCTGATCGGCACCTGGACCAAGGAGATCGACAACGAGCGCGTCCGCCAGGTGCTCGCCGGTGAAGTGCCCTTCGACGAGACGACCCTGCTGGACGAGGGGGACGACGCCCCGGTCGAACTCCCGGAGCAGGGCGGCGAGAAGGAACTCGCCAAGGCCTGAGGAACGGCCCGCAAGACGCCGGGCGGCTGGGTGTTCCCCCCGTCGCTCAGCCGCCCGGCCCACTCCTCTTGACGCTCAGCCTCGCCACCAGCCCGGTGGCGTGGGAGGCGGGTACGCCCGACGCGGTCAGCACGGTGACCGCGGCGGCGCGACCCGCCTCCTGTGCTGTCAGCAGCCCGTCGTTGACCGCGTCCATCACCGCGAACAGCATCTGCTCGTGCACGGACGCCAGCGCGGCGGCCGGCAGCGGCGAGGTGAACTCGCCGGTGTCCAGGCCCTCTTGGATCACCTTCGCGAAGCCCTCGCGCACGGGGGCGAGGCGGGCCCGGATGCCCTGCACGGTGACGCTGCGCTGGGCCAGCGCGACCAGGATGCGGTAGCGGTCGGCGACCTCCCACACCGCGAGCGTGCCGTCGGCCAGCGCCTCCACCGGCCCCTCGGTCCCCTCCCGCCCCGAGACGCGGGCCGTCGCCACCGCTTCCACGGCACCGTCGACGAGGGTCCCGATCAGCGCCTCACGGTTCGGGAAATGCCCGTACACCGTCCGTCGTACGACCCCCGCGGCGCGCGCGATCTGGTCCATGGAGGCGTCGGGATCGCGCAGCAGCTCGGCGAGCGCGACGTCCAGGATGCGACGCCGGTTGGCGTCGGCGCGGCTGCTGCTGCCCGTGGTCATGGACGACAGTGTGCCTTTCCCCACGCTTTTTGCACAAGGGTGTGTAATTCCGTCGGTCGAGTCGGGGCGAGTCGGCCAAGCCGGCGGAGCAGGCTCAGCAGACCGAGCCGATCCTCACCGAGCTCTTACCCTCGTCCACTAGCCTGCCGCGCCGGTCCATTGCCGGTGCGGCAGGCCGGCTCTTCTTTGGAGGCACGGGGGATGAAGATCGACTGGGACCGTCGGACGTGCGCGCGCAAGGGGCACGTCACCTACGCGCCGGACGACCCCCGGCTGCGGACGCGGCTGCACGCGCGGACCGCCCTCGGGGACGTCTGGCGCTGTCTGCGCTGCGGCGACTTCGCGCTCGGCGAGCCGCACGGTTCGGGACCGGCCGACGAGGCGCCGTTGGTGCCGCGCGGCAAGGTGCTGCGCGACCTGTTCATCCTGCGCTTCCTGGCGATCGAGCGGGCCGTGCGCGGGGTGTTCATCGTGCTGGTCGCGGCGGCGGTGTGGAAGTTCAGCAACAGCCAGGACGCGGTGCGCAAGCTCTTCGACGAGTATCTCGACGTCCTCCGGCCGGTGTTCAAGCACTTCCACTACGACCTCGACCACTCGCCGGTCGTCGGCTCCATCCAGAAGACGTTCGGCTACAAGCACTCCACGCTGGTCCTGGTGGCCGTCCTGCTGCTGGCGTACGCGCTGATCGAACTCGTCGAGGCGGTCGGGCTCTGGTACGCCAAGCGCTGGGCGGAGTATCTGACGGTGGTCGCCACCGCCGCCTTCCTGCCGCTGGAGATCTACGAACTCACCGGGCACGTCAGCTGGTTGAAGATCGCCACCCTGGTCCTCAACATCGTCGCCGTGCTCTACATCGCCCTCGCCAAGCGGCTGTTCGGGCTGCGCGGCGGACGCAAGGCCTTCGACGAGGAGCGCGAGAGCGCGTCCCTGCTGGAGGTGGAGACGTCCGCCGGGGTACTGGTCTGAGAACACCAGGGGCCGATCACGGACAATCGCGGCAAATGCTTTGACCCGCCCCCGGGCCCGGCCGCACGCTGGGAGGCCTGACATGACCGGTCGGACCAAGGCGGAGGCCACCATGGGGGAAACGGGCGGAGCGGAGATCGTCAGCTCGGAGGAGTACGAACGCAGGTACGGCGAGGGAGGGGAAGCCTCGCCGCTCGAACTGGAGCGGATCAGCGGACTCTTCTACGAGTTCCTCACCGCGATCGCGCGTCCCAAGGACAAGGACCGCGACGACGCCCGCAACCTGAGCAAGCGGCTGCGCGAGCACCTCGGCGGCGCACCCGCCGACCAGCCCGTGGTCAAGGCCGCGTACCCGTCGTACGACCTGCCCAACGTGCATCTCGCGCTGGAGAACTGGTTCACCCCGGAGGGCCGCTCCTACCAGCTCGTCGGCATGCGCGGTGCGCAGCACCACGGCGAGCTCACCCTCGGCGACATCCTCGAAGCCGCCGACCGCTACGACCGGTTCACGATCGGCGCCGTGGACTACGCGCACCTGCCGATCGCGCCGGACGAGGAACTCGCCTGCGTCTCCTGCGGGTTCTACCTCGGCGTGGAGGGCGAGAACCGCTTCGCGGTGCTGCTGCGCGGACCGGCCGACGAATACGGGCGCAACAAGGTCGAGATCGAAGTCCTCGCCCAGGACAAGGAGTTCGCGGACCGGCTGCTCGCCGAGATCGACACCCTCGTGCACGAGCACAACATCTTCCGCGGTCAGGTGCTCTCCTTCGAGGGCTCCGCGTTCCGGCACGGCCTCGGCCCGTTCAGCTTCCACCGCCGCCCCGGTCTGACCCGCGAGGACATCGTGCTCCCCGAAGGACTCCTGGAGCGCGTGGAGCGCCAGGTCGTCGGCGTGGCCCGGCGCCGCGAGCAGCTGCGCGCCGCCGGCCAGCACCTGCGCCGCGGACTGCTCCTGTACGGCCCGCCCGGCACCGGCAAGACCCACACGATCCGCTATCTCCTCTCCCACCTCCCCGAGTTCACCGTCGTCATGGTGTCCGGCGAGAGCATCGACGCCATCGCCCCCGCGTGCGCCCTGGCCCGCATGCTCCAGCCGGCGCTGGTCGTCCTGGAGGACTGCGACCTGATCGCCGAGGCCCGCGACCACGGCCCCGGCGAACAGCCCCTGCTCTTCCAGGTGCTGAACGAGATGGACGGCCTCGGCGACGACGCCGACGTGGCCTTCCTGCTCACCACCAACCGCGCCGACCTGCTGGAGCCGGCCCTCGTCCAGCGCCCGGGCCGCGTCGACCTCGCGGTCGAGGTCCCGCTGCCGGACGAGCCGGGCCGCGCCGCCCTGCTCGCCCTCTACGGCAGCGGCCTGGGCCTCGGCACGGACATCACCGACGAGGTCGTGACCCGCACGGAGGGCACGACCGCCTCCTTCACCAAGGAACTGGTCCGGCGCTCCGTACTGATCGCCGCCGAGCGCGAGTCGGACACCACCGAAGCCGTCGACGTCCGCGCCGCCCTCGACGAACTCCTCTCCGACCGCGACCGGTTGACCCGGCGGCTCCTCGGAGCACGGGACGGGAGCGAGGACGAGTGGCCGCCGGACACCAAGGACGACGAAGAGGGTCCCGGGGCCGAGCCCTTGCCCTGACGCCGACGTCAAGGATTACGTTCATGGACATGCGAATCGGCGAGCTGGCGCACGTGCCGTCAACCTTGCCCGCGCCCTCGACCTCGGCCGCGCCCTCGACCTCGGCCGTGCCCGCGTTCTCGACCTCGCTCGCGTCCTCGACCGTGCCCGC
>NZ_JBSFLV010000132.1:0-25211 GCF_053599215.1 Streptomyces sp. NPDC001002
TCTCTTTTAATCTTCCGCCTAACACTCCTAAATTACCCTCAACAAAAACACTATTACCCAACCCCCCGCTATCCCTATCGGTGGCGACAGCTGTCGCCACCGACCACGGCGGGGCTGCCCTCAACGCCCTTGGGGGCAGCCGCTTTCCGGACCCGTACGGGTGCTCAGTCGCGCATGTCCTTGACGCGGCGCAGCTTGCCCACCGACCGCTCCAGCGTCTCCGGGTCGACGACGGCGACCTCGACACTCACGCCGATCGCGTCCTTGATGCCCCGAGTGATGTCCTTGACGGCGGCCTCGCGCTGCGCGGGCGCGCTGGTGGGCCGCGCCTCCACATGGACGGTCATGTGGTCCATCCGGCCGCGGCGGCTGAGCTGGATCTGGAAGTGCGGGGCCACCGCGGGCGTGCGCAGCACGATCTCCTCGACCTGGCTGGGGAAGACGTTCACCCCGCGCAGGATGATCATGTCGTCGCTGCGCCCGGTGATCTTCTCGATCCGGCGGAAGCCGGGCCGGGCGGTGCCGGGCAGCAGCCGCGTCAGGTCCCGGGTGCGGTAACGGATGATCGGCAGCGCTTCCTTGGTGAGCGAGGTGAAGACCAGTTCGCCGCTCTCGCCGTCGGCCAGCGCCTCGTCGGTCAGCGGGTCCACCACCTCGGGGAAGAAGTGGTCCTCCCACACGTGCAGTCCGTCCTTGGTCTCCACGCACTCCTGCGCGACGCCCGGGCCGATCACCTCGGACAGCCCGTAGATGTCGACCGCGTGGATGTCCAGCCGCTCCTCGATCTCGCGGCGCATCTCCTCGGTCCAGGGCTCGGCGCCGAAGATGCCGACCCTGAGCGAGGTGGAGCGGGGGTCGACGCCCTGGCGCTCGAACTCGTCGAGCAGGGTGAGCATGTACGAGGGCGTGACCATGATGATCTCGGGCTTGAAGTCCTGGATGATCTGCACCTGGCGCGCGGTCATGCCGCCGGAGGCGGGGATCACCGTGCAGCCGGCCCGTTCGGCGCCGTAGTGGGCACCCAGTCCGCCGGTGAACAGGCCGTACCCGTACGAGACATGGACCTTGTGGCCGGGGCGGCCGCCCGCGGCGCGGATGGAGCGGGCCACCACGTCCGCCCACATCGAGAGGTCGTTCTCGGTGTAACCCACCACGGTCGGGCGGCCCGTCGTGCCGCTGGAGGCGTGCACGCGCCGCACCTGGTCCATGGGCACGGCGAACATGCCGAAGGGGTAGGTGTCCCGCAGGTCTGCTTTTGTGGTGAACGGGAAGCGGGAGATGTCCTCCAGGGACGTGCAGTCCTCGGGGGTCACCCCGGCTGCGTCGAACTTCCTGCGGTACAGCTCGACATGGTCGTAGGCGTGCCGCAACGTCGTGCGCAGCCTGGTGAGTTGGAGCGCCCTGACCTCCTCGCGCGACATCCGCTCGGCGTCGTCGAGGAGTGCCTCGGGGAGCGGGTCCCCGCGGCGGGCCCCCAGGGGCGTGATCACTTCGCTGCTCATTGCGGCTCCTCATGTTGTGTGCTGCGGAGGGTGCGACTGCGGCCGCGGAACTCAGCGATCACTTCGTCACCGCGCAGGACACTCACGTCGTAGATGCCGCTACGGCCGAACCGGATGCGCTTGCGCGCGGTGGCCACCAGGACGTCGCCCTCGTGCGCGGGGGCGATGAAGTCGACATCGGCGGCCGCGGCGACGGTCACGGGTCCGTGACTGTTGCAGGCGCAGGCGAAGGCCGAGTCCGCGAGGAGGAACAGGTAACCGCCATGGGCGATCCCGTGTCCGTTGACCATGGCGGGCGTCACGGTCATCCGCAGTACGGCGGTCCCTTCGCCGTACTTCACCAGCTCGATCCCGAGCCGGCGTGATGCCTGATCCGCGGCGAACATCTGCTCTACGGGGCCAGGTGCCTGGGTCGTCATTTCCACCACCTTGTGGACCGACCGAACATTCGGTTAGCGTGCGACACGGCCAAGTAATCCAGCAAGACCCCTGCATGTCAAGAGGCGGATCGCAGGCCACCCAGCCGCCCCCGTTCACCGATGCCGAGGAGCCCGCCTGATGTCCGACGTCTATCTCGTCGACGGGGCCCGTACCCCGCAGGGCCGCTACGGCGGCGCCCTGGCCTCCGTACGCCCCGACGACCTCGCGGGCCTCGTCGTCGGCGAGGCCGTCCGCCGCTCCCGCGTCCCCGGCGAGGCCGTGGACGAGGTCATCCTGGGAGCCGCCAACCAGGCGGGCGAGGACAACCGTGACGTGGCGCGGATGGCCGTGCTGCTCGCCGGGCTCCCCCACACCGTGCCCGGCTACACCGTCAACCGCCTGTGCGCCTCGGGCCTCACCGCCGTGGCCTCGGCCGCCCAGGCGATCCGTGCCGGCGAGGCGGACCTCGTGGTCGCCGGGGGAGTGGAGTCCATGACCCGGGCGCCCTGGGTGATGGAGAAGCCCGGCACGCCCTGGGCCAAGCCGGGCCAGGTGCACGACACCGCGCTGGGCTGGCGGTTCACCAACCCGCGCTTCACCGCCGCGGACCGGGCCGTGCCCGCGGGAGCCGACCCGCAGACCACCAAGCTCACGCTGACCATGGGGGAGACCGCGGAGGAGGTCGCCGCCCTGGACGGCATCACCCGCGCCGAGTCCGACGCCTTCGCCCTGCGCAGCCACCAGCGCGCCGTGGCCGCCCGGGACGGGGGCCGCTTCGACCGCGAGATCGTGCCGGTCCCGGTGGGCGACGGCGAGGTGACCCGGGACGAGGGCCCGCGCCCCGCCACCACGCTGGAGAAGCTGGGCTCGCTGCGGACCGTCTTCCGTAAGGACGGCATCGTCACGGCGGGCTCCTCCTCACCGCTCTCCGACGGCGCCGCCGCACTCGTGGTCGCCAGTGCCGTAGCGGTCGACCGCTACGGGCTCACGCCCCGCGCGCGGATCGTCGCCTCCGCGTCGGCCGGCGTACAGCCCAACCTCATGGGCCTTGGCCCGGTACCGGCCAGCGAGAAGGCCCTGGCCCTGGCCGGCTGGGAGGTCGGCGAGCTGGACGCCGTGGAGCTCAACGAGGCGTTCGCCGCCCAGGCGTTGGCGGTCGTCCGCCGGCTCAAGCTGGACGAGGACAAGGTCAACGCGGACGGCGGCGCCATCGCGCTCGGCCATCCGCTGGGCTGCTCCGGCGCCCGCATCCTGCTGACGCTGCTCGGCCGCCTGGAGCGGGAGAACGGCCGCCGCGGCCTGGCCACCCTGTGCGTGGGCGTCGGCCAGGGCGTCGCCCTGCTCGTGGAGCGGGTATGACGGCCACGAACGGTGGCACGGGTACGACGGCCACGCACGATGGAGCCGGTATGGCGGCCGAGTCCGAACTCCGTTCCTACGAGACCCTGTTGGTGGAGGAACGCGCCGACCGGGTCGTCGTCACCCTGCACCGCCCCGAGGCTCGCAACGCCATCAGCGGCCGCATGATCACCGAACTGCACCAGGTGTGCGAGCAGTTGGAGCGCGACCCGAAGCTGCTCCTGCTGACCGGCCACGGCGGTGTCTTCGCGGGCGGCGCCGACATCGCCGAACTGCTGGAGCGCGGTCGCGACGAGGCCCTTCAGGGCATCAACAGCCGCCTGTTCGAGCGGGTGCGGCGGCTGCCCATGCCGACCCTCGCCGCCGTCGACGGCTGGGCCCTGGGCGGCGGCGCCGAACTCGCCTACGCCTGCGACCTGCGGATCGCCGGCCCCGACGCCGTGTTCGGCAACCCCGAGCCGGGCCTCGGCATCATCGCCGCGGCCGGTGCCTGCTGGCGGCTGCCCGAGCTGGTCGGCGAGTCGGTGGCCAAGCAGATCCTGCTCGCGGGGCGTCAACTCGACGCCCGGGAAGCACAGTTGACGGGCCTGGTCATGGACGTCGTACGGGCCGAGAAGCTCTTGGAAGAGGCGCACGCGCTGCTCGACCGGATGGCGCGCCAGTCGGCCGCGGCCCTGCGGCTGACCAAGCTCGTCGTCGACTCGCCCGGCGCGCACCCCGTCGCCGACGACCTGGCCCAGGCCGTGCTGTTCGAGGGCCAGGACAAGAAGGACCGTATGACCCGCTTTCTCGAACGAAGGAGTCGCGCATGACCTCGGCACCCAAGACCGTCGGAGTCATCGGCGGTGGTCGGATGGGCGCGGGGATCGCCCAGGCCTTCGCGGCCGCGGGTTCGGTGGTGACCGTGGTGGAGAGCGGGACGGAGGCCGCCGCCGCGGCCCTGGAACGGATCGGCGCCGGGCTCGGGCGGGCCGAGGAGCGCGGTCACCTCGGGGAGTCCGCGGAGCGCGTGATCCGGCGCGTCACCGTCGTGGACACGGTCGGTGACCTGCACGCGGACACCGAGCTGGTCGTGGAGGCCGTGCCCGAGGACGCCGCGCTCAAGGCGCGTGTGCTGAAGGCGGCCGAGGAAGCGGTCGGTGGTACGACGGTGCTCGCGACCAACACCAGTTCGCTGTCGGTCGCCGATCTCGCCGCCGTACTGGACCGGCCCGAGCGCTTCCTGGGTATGCACTTCTTCAACCCGGTGCCCGCCTCCGCGCTGATCGAGATCGTGGTCGCCCCCGGCACCGCCCCGCACACCGTCGAGGCCGCACTGGAGTGGACCAAGGCGCTGGGCAAGCAGGACGTCGTCGTCAAGGATTCCCCGGGCTTCGCCAGCAGCCGGCTCGGTCTCGCCCTCGGGCTGGAGGCGATCCGGATGGTCGAGGAGGGTGTCGCCGCGCCCGAGGCCATCGACGACGCGATGCGGCTCGGCTACAAGCACCCCATGGGTCCGCTGCGGCTCACGGACCTCGTCGGGCTCGACGTGCGGCTCGCCATCGCCGAGTATCTGCACGCCACCCTCGGTGAGCGGTTCGCGCCGCCGCGGCTGCTGGTCGAGAAGGTGGCGCGCGGGGAACTCGGGCACAAGACGGGACAGGGCTTCTACACGTGGTGAACGGCCGCATCCGCGGAACCCGGGGCGCAGAGCTTGCCAGCCCGTGGGGGGTTCACCGTATGATGAACCGAACGAATGGTCGGTAGGGGAAAGGTGGTAGTGATGGCCACGGCACACGCAGCAGCGTCACCCGACAGCGACGCCGTGCAGGAGCTGGAGTCGCAGTTCGACGCGACGATCGCACGCGACCAGCGGATCGAGCCGCGTGACTGGATGCCGGAGGGCTACCGCAAGACGCTGGTCCGGCAGATCGCCCAGCACGCCCACTCCGAGATCATCGGCATGCAGCCCGAGGGCGAGTGGATCACCCGGGCGCCCTCGCTGCGCCGCAAGGCGATCCTGTTCGCGAAGGTCCAGGACGAGGCGGGCCACGGGCTGTACCTGTACTCGGCGGCCGAGACCCTCGGCATCGACCGGTCGGAGCTGACCGAGCGGCTGCTCGAAGGGCGCCAGAAGTACTCCTCGATCTTCAACTACCCCACGCCCACCTTCGCCGACGTCGGCGTCATCGGCTGGTTCGTCGACGGCGCGGCGATCTGCAACCAGGTTCCCCTGTGCCGCAGTTCGTACGGACCGTACGCGCGCGCCATGGTCCGCGTCTGCAAGGAGGAGTCCTTCCACCAGCGCCAGGGCTACGAGTTGCTGCTGACGATGATGCGCGGCACCCAGGAGCAGCGGGACATGGTGCAGGACGCGGTCGACCGCTGGTGGTGGCCCTCGCTGATGATGTTCGGTCCGCCCGACGACGACTCGCCCAACTCGGCCCAGTCGATGGCCTGGAAGATCAAGCGGCACAGCAACGACGAACTGCGCCGGCGCTTCGTCGACATGACCGTGCCCCAGGCCGCCAAGCTCGGCGTGACCCTGCCCGACCCCGAGCTGCGCTGGAACGAGGAGCGCGGCCACCACGACTACGGCACCCCCGACTACTCCGAGCTCAAGCGGGTGATCAGCGGCGACGGCCCGTGCAACACCGAGCGGATGGAGCGCCGGCGGTCCGCCCACGAGGAGGGCGCCTGGGTCCGCGAGGCCGCGAGCGTCCACGCCGCCAAGCAGGCGGCCCGGGCCCGCGAGGAGGCGGCGGCATGAGCGACACGCAGAACAAGAAACACGAGTGGCCGCTGTACGAGGTGTTCGTGCGCGGCAAGCGCGGACTCAACCACGTCCACGTCGGCTCGCTGCACGCGGCGGACGACCAGATGGCCCTCACCCACGCCCGCGACCTCTACACCCGGCGAAACGAAGGCGTCAGCATCTGGGTCGTGCGCTCGGAGCACATCTCCGCCTCCACCCGCGACGAGAAGGACCCCTTCTTCGCGCCCAGCGCCGACAAGGTCTACCGGCACCCGACCTTCTACGACATCCCCGACGATGTCCCGCACATCTAGGAGCCGGGTATGAGCGACGACCACGTCTACATGACCCTGGCCGAGGGGCACGACGACAGCGACGCCCGCTGGGCGTTCGGCACCGGCTTCGAGGACCCGCTGCACGGGGTGGACACCACCGTCCCCGAGGGCGTCGACGCCGTCGAACTGGCCGCGCTGTGCACGGCGTTGGGCGACGACGCGCTGGTCCTGGCCCAGCGGCTGGCCGAATGGGTCACCCGGGCACCGGAGTTGGAGGAGGAGGTCGCGCTCGCCAACATCGGCCTCGACCTGCTCGGCCAGGCCCGGCTGCTGTACGCGCGCTGCGGCCAGGTCGACGGCACCGGGCGCGGCGAGGACGCCTACGCCTACTTCCGCGACGCCGACGACTTCCGCAACGTACGCCTGGCCGAACTGCCCAACGGGGACTTCGCGTTCTCCATCGTGCGGCTGCTGGTGCTGTCCTGCTGGCGCCTCGCGCACTTCGTCGAACTGTCCGCCGCGCCCGACCCGGTGCTCGCGGCCATCGCCGCCAAGGGCGTCAAGGAGCTCACCTACCACCGGCAGTACGCCGCCGAGTGGGCCGTGCGCCTGGGCGACGGCACGGAGGAGTCGCACGCGCGCATGGTGGCGGCGCTGGAGTCGCTGGCGCCGTACTGGGAAGAGCTGTTCGCCGCGCACGACGTGCGTGCTGCCGTGCTGGGAGACCTCCGGCAGGTCCTCGACGCGGCCGGACTCCCTTTGCCGCAGGCCGAGTTCCTGCCTGGGTCCGGCCGACAGGGCGCGCACACCGACCATCTCGGGCCGCTCATCACCGAGTTGCAGAGTGTCGCCCGCGCTCACCCGGAGGCGACATGGTGACCGTCCTGGACGACGTCCGACGCGCCCGGCACCTCGCCGAACAGGTGCCGGACCCGGAGCTGCCGATGCTCACCCTGGCCGATCTGGGTGTCCTGCGGTCCGTCACGATCGAGGACGACGGGACGGTCGTCGCGAGCCTCACGCCGACCTACTCGGGCTGCCCGGCCATGGCCGAGATGCGCGCGGGCGTCGACGCGCGGCTGCGCGAGGCGGGCTTCGACCGGGTCGAGATCCGTACGGTCCTGGACCCGCCGTGGTCCAGCGACTGGATCACCGCCGCCGGGCGCCGCAAGCTCGCCGAGCACGGCATCGCCCCGCCGACACCGGCCCCGAGGCACTCGGCGGGCCCCGTCCCGCTGAACCTGTCGCCGACCCGGCGCACGATCCCCTGCCCGCGCTGCGGTTCGGTCGACACCGAGGAGACCTCGCGCTTCGCGGCCACCTCCTGCAAGGCGTTGTGGCGCTGCCGCAGCTGCCAGGAGCCGTTCGAGTACGTCAAGGAGATCTGATGGCAGAGGTGATGACACCGACCGCCGGTGCCCCCGCGACGACCGTGCGTCGGCGCCGGGCGGCGTTCCACCCGCTGCGGGTCGCCGCGGTGGAGCGCCTGTGCGAGGACGCGGTCGCTGTCAGCTTCGAGATTCCGGACGCGCTCGCGGACGAGTTCGCCTTCAGCCCCGGCCAGTCGCTGACCCTGCGCCGTGACGTCGAGGGCCGCGACGAGAGGCGTTCGTACTCGATCTGCTCGCCGGCGGGCGCACCGCCGCGCATCGGCGTCCGGGAGGTCCCCGAAGGGCTCTTCTCCTCCTGGCTCGTGCACGAGGTCAGGGCGGGCGACACCGTCGAGGTCATGGCCCCCATCGGAGTCTTCACCCCCGACCTCACCGCGCCGGGCCACCATGTGCTCATCGCGGCCGGCTCGGGCATCACCCCCATGATGTCCATCGCCGAGTCGGTCCTGGCCGCCGACGACCGCTCCCAGGTCACGCTCTTCTACGGCAACCGGCGCACCGACACGGTGATGTTCGCCGACGAGCTGGCCGACCTGAAGGACGAGTACCGCACCCGCTTCCAGCTCGCCCACGTCCTCTCCCGCGAACCCCGCGAGGCCGACCTCCTCTCCGGCCGCCTCGACGGCGACCGCCTCGCCGCCCTCGTCGACGGCCTGGTCGACGTCAAGGGCGTCGACCACTGGTGGCTGTGCGGCCCGCACGGAATGGTCCTCGACGCCCAACAGGTCCTCGCCACCCTGGAGGTGCCCGGCGAACGGGTCCACCAGGAGCTCTTCTACGCCGATGAGCCGCCGCAGCCCGTCCACCACGAGGACAAGGTGCTCAGCGGGCCGGTCAGCGAGGTCACCGTCACCCTCGACGGCCGCTCCACCACCGCCGGACTCTCCCGCGAGAGCACACTGCTCGACTCCGCCGCCCGCATCCGCCCCGACCTCCCGTTCGCCTGCAAGGGCGGGGTCTGCGGCACCTGCCGGGCGCGGATCACGGACGGCGAGGTGGACATGCGCCGCAACTACGCCCTCGAACCCGCCGAGGTGGACGCCGGCTATGTGCTGACGTGCCAGTCCTTCCCGGTGTCCGAGAAGGTGACGGTCGACTACGACAGCTGAGGGCCGCGCACACCGAGGGCGGTCACTTGCGCAGCTTCTGGTCCAGGAACCCGGTGATGATGCCCATCACCTCCTGCGTGGACCAGGGCAGCCCCGCCTTCGGGTCGCCGAGGTACGACATGTCCCCGTGGTCGGCGCCCTTGATGACGTAGCGCGTGGCTTCGACTCCCTTGGCCTTGAGGGCGTCCAGCAGGATCAGCGACTGGCTGGGGGAGATGATCCGGTCCTTGTCCCCCTGGAGCAGGATGAAGGGGGCTGAGGTCGGACTCAGGTAGGTGGCGGGGTTCGCCGCCTTGTTCGCGGCCGGGTCCGTGACGACGGTCTTCTCGGATCCGGGGCCGAAGACATAGGCGTTGAGGAAGCTGCCGGGGGCCAGGTCCTGCTCCCTGGTCGCCGCGTCGAAGTCGTCGGCGATCTTCGCGAGGTCCGAGGCGCCGAACTCGTCGACCACGGCCTGGACATCGCTGCTCTCGTCGAGGTCGTCCCCCGAGACGAAGTCCTTCGTCCCGCTGGTCGCGCCGACCATGGCCGCGAGATACCCGCCGGCCGACTGGCCCCAGACAGCCACCTCGGTCGTGTCGATCCCGTACTCGCCGGCGTGGGCGCGCAGATAGCGGATGGCGCTCTTCACGTCGGCGACGCCGTCCTTGTAGGTGGATCCTGTCGTCGTCGTGCGGTACTGGATGCTCGCGACGGCGTATCCCTGCTCGGCCACGTAGGTGCGCTCGCCGAGGTTGGCCGACTTGTCCGCCATCACGAAGCCGCCGCCGGTGATGTAGACGACCAGGGGCTTCTTGCCGGACGTCTCGGGCACCTGGAGATCCAGCTTCAGGTCGAGCCGCTTGCCGTCGGCCGTGGGGGACGCGTACGTGATGTCCTGGCGCAGGGTCACCTCGGTCCTGCCGCACTCGATCTGCGGGCCGCTCGGGGTGACGACGGTGCTGGTGCTCGTGTCGGTCTGCTTGACCGTCTTGGCCACGAGGATCGTCGCGGGGGAACTGCCGCTGGGAGCCGCGCTGGACGCCTCGGTGGACCGGTCCGTGCCGGCGGACTGCGGGCAGGCGCCGGTCTTCGCCAGGGCGGCGGCCGTCGCGGTCCGGGTGGGCGCGGTGGACCCTCCGGAGGAGCACGCCGTGGCTCCCAGACCCAGCAGCGCGATCCCCGCGACCACGCCGCATGTGCTGCGCGCGACCATGTGAGCTCCTTCTCTGAGCGGAGTAAAGGCTTCCGCTTAGAGAACGTATGGCCGCCGGGGCGTGCGTGCGGGGTGCGCGTAGCCCATCCGGTGGCGGGCGCCGGCGCTGGCTCGCTACTCGGGTTCCGGCGCGGGTCTGGCCAGTCCCATGAGCTGCTCGACCAGTTCATTGCCCAGGCAGGGGGTGGTCAGCGGCGGATTGTCGGGGCGCTGCCTGAGGCCGTTGAGGAGGATCTCGATGTAACGGCGCCAGATGTCCGGCCGCTTGCCCTGGGTGAACTGGGAGGCCTGACTCAGCATGTTCACCATGACGGGGATGTCCGAGGGATGGACCTCCTCGCGCAGCTGCCCGCTCTCCTGGGCCCGGCGGATCAGCTCCTCGAGAAAGGGGAGCATCCCACCGCGCGCGGTCTCCAGGGGCGCGGAGCTGTGGCTGCCCAGCATGATCACTTCGTGCAGGCCGCGGTTCTCGGCGAGGTCGGCCGTCATCAGCATGAGGAAGTCGACGAGGCCCTGCCAGGGGTCGGGCTGCGCGAGCGCGTCCTCGGCCGACTGCTGCCGGATGGCCAGGTCCTGCTCGAACAGGGCACGCACCAGTGCTTCCTTGGTGGGGAAGCGGCGGTACACCGTGCCGACACCGACTCCGGCATGGCGGGCCACGTCGTCGAGGGTGACCCCGAGCCCGTGCCGGCCGAAGACCTCGCGGGCGGCGTGCAGAATCCGTTCCCGGTTCAGGGCGGCGTCCCGCCTCAAGGGGCGGCCGTCTTCCGGCGGCGTACTTCCCCGGGAACTCTCAGTCATAACCGTATGGTAACCCCGTTGATCACACCCCAGTGATCACCGCCGGTCAGGCGCCCCGGATATGATCGCCGCATCCTGGCGCGACGGCGCGCACCGGGGAACCCCGCTTGTGCGAAGCCAGTTAATCCACGGAGTAGCGGTGACCCACGACCCAGCAGCTGTGAGCGAGTTCGAGCCGTTCGTGGACGCGGCACGTCTGCGTCGTGATGTCGAGTTCCTCAGTGCCCACCCACGCAGCCGGCGCCGGGATCCGGGCCTCATGATGCGCGCCGAGTCGTATGTGTCCGAGGAGTTGGCCACGGCCGGCTGGCAGGTGGAGCGGCAGCCCTTCGATCTGCGCTGGCGGCTCGGTGCGACCGACCAACAGGGCCACCGCGCGCTCGCGTTGAAGCCGCGACTGCACCGACGGCTCCAAGGGGCCAACCTCGTCGCGTCGTTGCCCGGAGCCGACAACACCGCCACCGTGGTGATCGGGGCGCACCTCGACAGTGTCGAGGGCAGTCCGGGCGCCGATGACAACGCGTCAGGAGTGGCCGCCGTACTGGAGATCGCACGCCTGCTGGGCCGGCTGCCCGTCGCGCCCTCGGTGACCCTCGCGGTGTTCGACATGGAGGAGCTCGGCCTGATCGGGGCGCAGCATGCCGCGCGTCAACTCACCTACCGGCAGCGGGTGTTGGGGATGATCTGCCTCGAATCGGTCGGCTACTTCGTGGACGAGCCCGACACCCAGAGCCTCCCGGCCGGCTTCGCCACCGCCTTCCCCGCGGCCGCCGCGGCCACCAAGGCCAATGACTCCCGGGGGGACTTCGCCCTCGTCGTCCACCGCAGGACCTCCGTCGCCGCCGCCAGGTCCTGGGAGCGGGCCGCCGCCGCGACCTCGGCCGCGCTGCCGAGCATCCTGCTGCGCGACCCGAGGCCCGACGGACTCCTGGGCATGCTCATCGGGTTGGCGGTCCCGCCGGCCAACCACCTGGGCCGCAGCGACCACGCGCCCTTCTGGAACCGCCGGATCCCCGCGCTCATGCTGACGGACACGGCCAACTTCCGGAATCCCCACTACCACCGGCCCACCGACGTCACCGACACACTCGACTTCCGACGTCTGGCCGCGGTCGTCGCGGCCACCGCCACCACCGCGGTGAACTGGGTCTGACCATGTGCACTGGCAAACCGCCGGGCCGACCGAGGGCGCGGGACATGTGAGTCCTGTGACGGCCGAGGTGTCAAGGGGAGACGTTCAACGGTTGCCCTGGGCACGGTCTTTCGTGGGCAAAATTCCATCCGTACAGCTCCCTTGACACCGGGTGCACGGCTCCCTTTACTTACCAATCACCAAACGACCAATCGTTCGGTCGGTTGGTCTTCAGCCGGTTGGAAGGGCCCGGGCGCCACCGTGTCCCCGCCTTCCGTCGGTCAGTACTGGCGCTGCCGGTTCACCCACCCCGTGACCCTTCGCTTCGGCGCGCATTCCTCTCCCCAAGCCCCGTTGAACAGCGTCTGCGGCACCGCTCACCCTGTCAGGAGACAAAAGTGACCATCGACCGAAATCTGTCCGAGGCGGTCACGCCACAGCGGGTCCGTCCGCTGCGGGTGGCCACGGCCAGCTTCATCGGAACGGCCATCGAGTGGTACGACTACTTCATCTACGGCATGGCCGCGGCCATCGCGTTCGGGCCGCTGTTCTTCCCGACCGTCTCCCCGGCGGCGGGCACCCTGGCCTCGTTCGCCACGTACTCGGTCGGATTCGCGGCCCGGCCCATCGGCGGCATCGTCATGGGTCACTTCGGTGACCGGGTCGGCCGCAAGTCGATGCTGGTGATCTCCCTGCTCACCATGGGTCTCGCGACGGTGGGCATCGGCCTGCTGCCCACCTACGCCACCATCGGCGTCTGGGCGCCGGTCCTGCTGGTCACCCTGCGTTTCATCCAGGGTCTGGGGGTCGGCGGCGAGTGGGGCGGCGCGGTCCTGATGGCCGTCGAACACGCCCCGGACCGCAAGAAGGCCTTCTACGGCAGCTTCCCGCAGATGGGTGTGCCGGGCGGGCTCATCATCGCCAACCTGGTCTTCCTCGGACTCACCACCAACCTCAGCAGTGACGCCTTCCTGTCCTGGGGCTGGCGGGTGCCGTTCCTCGCGAGCGCCGTCATGGTCATCGCCGGTCTGGTGATCCGGCTGACCGTCTCCGAGAGCCCCGACTTCGAGGCGGTCAAGCAGACCAGGTCCGAGCAGCGGATGCCCCTGCTGGTCGTGGTGCGGGAGAACTGGCGCGAGGTGGGCCTGTCCGCCGGTGCCTTCATCGGGATCAACGCGGTCGGCTACATCTTCATGGCCTATCTGCTGGCCTACACGACCGCGGGGCTCGGACTGAACCGCAACCTCATCCTCACCTTCACCCTCATCGCCTCGTTCGTGTGGCTGGTGGTCATCCCCTGGGCCTCGGCCTACTCGGACCGCAACGGCAAGCGCGGAGTGCTGATGGTCGGCTCCGTCGGCCTGGTCGGCTGCGCGGTCATCCTGTTCCCGCTGGTCGACACCGCGAAATCGCCGCTGATCCTGCTCGCACTGCTGGTGACGGCGGTGTTCATGGGCCTGGTCTACGGCCCGATAGCCGCGCTGTTCTCCGGACTCTTCAAGGCCGAGATCCGCTACAGCGGGGCCTCGCTCGGCTACCAACTGGGCGCGATCCTCGGCGGCGGCCTCGCCCCGACCGTCGCCACCGCCCTGTACGACAACTGGAAGTCGACCACGCCGATCACCGTCTATCTCACCGGGGTGACCCTGATCAGCCTCGCCTGCGTCTGGGTGCTCATGCGCAGGGAACGGGCCGACCTCACGTAGCGGCGCTCCGCGGGCCGGGGGACCGCAGCCCGTCGAAGACCAGCGAGGTCACCGCATCGGCGAGGACCGGCATGGGAAGGTCACCGTCCGGCCGGTACCACTCGGTCAGGGAGTTGACCGTGCCGAAGATCAGCCGGCTCGCCAGATGCGGATCGATGTCCGCGCGGATGCCTCCGTCCCGCGCCGCCAGGACGACCAGCTCGGCGACGCGGTGGTCGAACTCGCGCCTGCGCTTCAGTGCTCGCTGTTCGGTGGCACTGTTCCCGTGCACCCTCAACAACAGCGTCACATAGGGCAGTTCGGCTGCCAGAACCCGCACGCTGCCGCGCACGATGTGCTCAAGCCGGGCGGTCGGCCCCAGCGCGGCGGCTGCGGGTTCGTCGAGGAGGGCGAACAGGGCGTCCAAGGCCCGGCTCACAGCGAGTCCGAGCAGCTCCTCCTTGCCGGAGACATGGTGGTAGATGCTGGATTTGCTCAAGCCGAGCCGCTTGGCCAGTTCTTCCATGCCGGTGCCGTCGTAACCGCGTTCGTTGAACACCTCGACCGCGATGTCCAGAATCGATTCGCGGTCGTAGTTGGGTCTGCCGCGGCGACCCCGGTCCTGTGCTGACACGTCGTTCACGAACCCATTGTGGCAAGGTCGCCGTCCAGGGCTTCCCGGCATGAAGAAGTGGAGATATATTCTCCACATGATGGTCGAGGGGAGAAGTCCATGGCGGCATCCAGACCTGCCGGCCCGCTCGCCCGAGCACTGGGAGCACTCCACACCAAGGTCATGGGACTGCCTCCGGCCCGTACCCGGTATCGCGTCCGCTCGGCGCTGCGCGTGCCGACCCGTGACGACGCCGAACTGCTCACCGATCACTACATGCCCGACGGGGAGGCCAGGGGCACGGTACTGATCCGGTCCCCGTACGGCCGTGGTGTTCCGGTGAACTGGATGCAGGGCCGGATGCTGGCCGCCCGCGGCTATGACGTCCTGGTGCAGAGCGTCCGCGGCACCGCCGGATCGACGGGCACCCTGCGGCCGTTCGTCCAGGAGGCCGAGGACGCGCAGGACACCGTGGCCTGGCTGCGCACCCAGCGATGGTTCGACGGACGGCTCGCGACGTTCGGCGGGTCCTACTCCGGCTGGGCCCAGTGGACCCTGCTGCAGGATCCGCCACCGGAACTGCGGGGCGCGGTCGTCGCGGTGGGCCCGCACGACATCCAGAAGGCGCTCTACGGCACCGGCGCTCTCGCCCTCTCCGACTTCCTCACCTGGAGCGCGACGGTCGGGGCTCAGGGGGACGGCGGACTGCGGGGACTGCGCGCCCAGTTGGCCGCGCGTCGGCAACTGGCCGCCGCCTGGGGGGAGTTGACCCCCGAAGCCGCTGCCGCCTCGGTGCTGAAGGGCGACGCGGCCGACTGGTTCGCCGAGTGGCTCGACCATCCCGACGCGGACGACCCGTTCTGGACCGACTACCGGGCCGACTCGGCGCTCGACCACGCCGACGTACCGGTCCTGCTGGTCGGCGGCTGGCACGACGTCTTTCTCGACCAGACCGTCCACCAGTACCAGACGCTCCGCCGGCACAACCAGTCCGTCACCCTGACCATCGGCCCATGGACCCACATGGACACCGCGGCCAAGGCGGCCCGGGTCATGGACCCGCAGTTGCTGCGCTGGCTCGACCGGCACCTGGCCGGCGACAGGACGGCCGCCGAAGCTCCCGTGCGGATCCACCACACCGGTGCCCGGACCTGGCTCGACCTGCCCGACTGGCCCCCGCCCGGAACCGAACGGACGCTGTGGCCACGACGGGACGGCGGCCTGGGCCCGCGCCCGGACGAGGGGGCGGTCGGGTTCCGCTACGACCCGGCGGACCCCACCCCCGCGGTGGGCGGCCGGCACATAGCCACCAAGTCGGCCACGGTCGACAACAAGGACCTCGAACAGCGCCCGGACGTCCTCACGTTCACCACCGACCCACTCACCGACCCCGTCGACGTCATCGGCACACCCACCGCCGAGTTCGAACTCACCCTCGACCACCCGCACGCGGACATGTTCGTCCGACTGTGCGACGTCGACCGGCGCGGTCACTCGCACGTCGTCACCGAACGCTTCGCCCGACTGCGCCGGGCCCCGCGCGAAGTCACCACGGTCCGGCTGGAGTTGGGGGCCTGCGCCCACCGGTTCGGCACCGGCCACCGACTGCGGCTGCAACTCAGCGGCGGCGCCTACCCACGCTTCGCCCGCAACCCCGGGACGGACACACCTGGGGGCTTCGCCACTGTCACCTATCGCCTGGGTCTCGGCGGCTCGGTGCTCACTCTTCCTGTGCCGAAGGCGACACGGTGACCGGGCCCGACACCTCCGGCGTGGTGTAGAAGACGGACGAACCCTGCTTCGTCCGCTGCACATGACTCCTGGCGACCAGCCCTTCGAGGGTGGTACGCACCACGGTCGTCTTGATGGTCCGGTCCGGGTGCCGCTCACTGAGCGCGGTGGTGATCTCGGCCGCCGAACGCGGCTCGCCCTCGGCCTTCAGGAACTCGCGGATGACGCTGACCAGCGTCGGCTGAGCACTCGCCGAGCCGCCCGAGCCCTTCTTCGCCGCGGCCTTACGAGCAGTTGCGCCGGCCTTCTTACGAGGTGAGGGCGCCGCCGCCTTGGCGGTCGAGGTGACGCCGAGTGCCGTCTGTACGTTGGTCAGCACCGCATGATCCTGCTGCAGCGTGGCCAACTGCTCCTGAAGAGCGGCGATGTCGGCGCCGACGCGCTCCTGCTCCTTGAGGTTGCTCTCCAGATCCCCGGCCACCTGAGCGGCGTACTGCGAAGTCAACCCGGAAACCCCAGGGGTGGTTTCGGACATAACGCTCACAACCCTTCCTGAATGTCGCCACCTGTGAGGGCGACGGCAGTTACTGCTGCAAGCCTGATTCGCTCGATACTACGGAACGAGTCGGCCGGCTTCGGCGCCTTGGTCCTCCGTGTGGGGGAGGTCCTGCGGCAGCAGCAGGGTCAGGGCCTCCAGGTCCGGGCTGGCGATGCTGCCGAGACGGCCCGCCTGCCGGGTCATCATCGACTCGACCAACTGCCGGGCCAACCGGGCGTTGCCGAACGAGCGGTCACGCGGCAGACCGTCCAGGTAGGCGTGCAGGGCCGTCAAGGTGGACGGGGCGCACTTGTAGCCGGCGCCGACGGTCATCTCCCTGACTATCTCCAGCAGTTCGGCCGTCGAGTAGTCCTCGAACCGCACATGACGGGAGAAGCGGGAGGCCAGGCCGGGGTTGGACTCCAGGAACCGCCGCATCTCGTGCGGGTAGCCGGCGACGATCACCACGACCTCGTCGCGGTGGTCCTCCATCAGCTTCAGCAGGGTGTCGACCGCTTCCCGGCCGAAGTCCTGCGGCGCGTTCTCCGGAGTGAGGGTGTACGCCTCGTCGATGAACAGCACCCCGCCCAGGGCCTTCTCGAAGGCCTCGGTGGTGAGTTGGGCGGTGTGGCCGATGTAGCGGCCCACCAGGTCGGCCCGCGCGACCTCGACCAGCTGGCCGCGCGGCAGCACTCCGAAGGAGCGCAGGAGGTCGGCGTAGAGACGGGCCACGGTGGTCTTGCCGGTGCCGGGCGGGCCGGAGAAGACCAGGTGGTGACTGACCTTCGGGGTGGGCAGACCCACCGCCTGCCGTTGCTGGGTCGTGGTCAGCAGGTCCAGGATGCCGCGCACCTCGCGCTTGACCGCGCCCAGGCCGATCATGCCGTTCAGCCGGGCGAGCACGTCGGAGTCGCCGGGCGCGGCCTGGCCGCCGCCGCGTACCTCGGCCGCCTCCGCCTCGCCCACGTCCTCGGGCAGGATCAGCAGCAGATCGGCCTCGGTCGCCTCGGGCAGCGAGGCCAGCCGGAACGACTGCCGGTCCACCATCTCCTCGAACACCCGGCGCGCGGCACGGCCGTTGCCGAAGGTCGCGTCCCGCCGCATCCGGCCGAAGTGCAGATGCAAAGCCTGGAGCGCCAAAGGGTCCAGGACATAGCGGTGCGAGGCGCACATGTTCTCGGTGATGGTGACCAGTTCGTCCACCGAGTAGTTGGTGAAGTCGATGGTGCGGGTGAAGCGGGAGGCCAGGCCCGGGTTGGCGGCCAGGAAGTCCTGCATCTCCTTGGAGTAACCCGCCACGATCACCACGACCTCGTCGCGGTGGTCCTCCACCAGCTTCACCAGGGTGTCGATCGCCTCCCGGCCGAAGTCGGCACCCGAACCCTTGCTGTCCGACAGCAGGGTGTACGCCTCGTCGACGAACAGGACACCGCCCAGGGCCTGTTCGAAGACCTCGGTGGTCTTGATCGCGGTGCCGCCGATGACCTGGGCGACCAGGTCGGAGCGGGACACCTCGACGATGTGCCCGGAGGACAGCATGCCGAGGTCGGCCAGGATGGAACCGTAGAGCCGGGCCACGGTGGTCTTGCCGGTGCCGGGCGGGCCCGCGAAGACCAGATGGCGGCTCATCGGCGGTGCGGGGATGCCCAGTTCGGCCCGGCGCTGCGCCAACCGGCCCAGGTTCACCAGGGTGTTGACCTGGTGCTTGACACCGGCGAGACCGACGAGGGCGTCGAGTTCGGCGAACGGCCCTTCTGGCTCCGCGGGTTCACCGGTTCCCTCGCCACCCCCGGAGGTGGTCTCACTGCCCGGGGCCGCGCCCGGCCAGACGTCCGCCTTGCGGTTGTCCGCACTGGTCAGCTCGGACACCGTCAGCCGCGGTCCCGGCTTGCCGGCCCGCAGCCCCGCACCCTTGTTGGCGCGGGCCGCGCACGCGGTCACCGAGACCTGCTCACCGCTGTCGATCCGGATGCCGTCGCCGCCGTTCTCCGAGGCCTCGCAGCCGTTGAGCGTGGCCCGGGCACCGGCGGCCACCTGCACGCCGTGCTTGCCGGATCCCGTCACCCGCAGCCGCATCAGCGCCAGTTCGCCGCCGTCCTCCACGCTCACACCGGTGTCGGTCGAGTCGGTCACCTCGCAGTCCCGCAGCGAGCCGAGGCCGCGGGCGCCCACCGACACCCCGGACTTGCCGGCGCCGCGGATCACCGAGTTGCCGACATGCGGATTGCCGTGCCCCTCGGTCCGCAGGCCATGGCCGCCGGCCGACTCGACGGTGCAGTCCTCCAGCCGGCCACGGCCGTCCTCGGCGACCTGCACGCCGGGACCGCGGCTGCCGGTGATCAACGCCCGGCGCAGCAAGGGGTTCGCGCCGGAGCGGATCGACACCCCGATGCCGCCGGTGTCGGCGACCGTCAGCCGGTCGAACTCCGGGGCGGCCTCGTCGACCACCTGCACCCCGATGCCCGCGCAGTCGGCGACCCGCACCCCGACCAGCACCGGCGCGCTCGACTCGCCCACGTGCACGCCCGGTTCGGCCGCACCGGTGAACTCGCAGTCCGTGTACGTACCGCGGGACCGCTCCGTGATCACCAGCCCGCCGCCACCGGTGCGGACGCCACTGCACGAGCGCACCTGCGGATCACTGCCCGCCGCCACGACGAAGCCGTGCCCGGTCGTGCCGTCGACCCGGATGTCGTCCAGCGCGACCCGCGCCGAACTCGCCACGTACACACCGATCGCGCCGCCGTGCACCTCGACCCGCGCCACCGACACGGAAGTGCCGCCCTCAAGTGCCAGCGCCGGCTTGTCCGTCGAGGAGATCTCGCAGTCCTCCACCGACCCGCGTGAACTGCCGTTCGCCAGCAGGCCGTTGCCGCGCGCGTCCCGCAGCGTGCAGCCGCGCACGGTGGCCCGGCCGCCCTCGCTGATCACGACGGCCGAGGTGCCCAGGTGCTCCACCACACAGTCCTCGATGATGCTGCCCGCGGCGGCCGTCTCCACGATGCCGGCCCCGACCGGGTTGGTGACCCGGCAGTTGCGCATCGCCAGCGATCCGGTGGCCCGGCTCAGTACGGCCGTCCAGCCGCCGCCGATCACCTCGCAGCCGTCCAGCGCGACCTGACCGCGGACCGCGTCCACCACCGGGAGGTCGCCCTCGCCGGCCCGCAGCACCAGATCGGTGAGCATCACCGCGTCGGCGGCGAGAGTGATCGCGCTGCCGCGCACCGGCTCGATCCGCACCGAGCCGCGGGGGCCCTCGGCGACGAGCGTGACCCGGGTTCGAACGGTCAGCGCCTCGGCGTAACTCCCGGGCAGGAGCCTGATCACGGCGCCGGAATGAGCCCGGGCCAGTGCTTCTCCGATCGTCCGGAACTCGCCCGTGCCGTCCTGGCCTACGGTCAGAAGCTGGCGTGCCACGGGCCGGTCCTCCTCAGTTTTCGGTGCTGCTGGTTGCTTGCGGGGGCGCGTCGCCCGTCAGGATGGCGAACATCCTGTCGGCGACCGACGGGGTCGTTTTGAGCGGCGGCGGCTCCGGCGCCGCGCTCCGTGCGACGGGCTCGTCCGGGGGCTCGGCCCGCCGGAACAGCTCCGGATGCAGTCGGAGTATGTCGCCTGCGAGCGTGCCGTCCTCGGCAAGCGGAAACATTGCCACCAGGCCACCGGGCACGTCCACCCGGAGCTCGCGGCCCGGATGATCCGCGGGAGTGAGGACGACCCGCACGTGGAAGCGGTAGTAGCGGAAATTCCGGGTGCCCTCCTTGTTCTTCTCGTCCGTCTCCGCGATCGCCGCCGACAGCTTCTCGTCGTTGAGCACGGTACGTTCGAACGGCATCCGCCCGAGCAGGGTCACGTCGCTCGCGGCCGTGCCGCCGCCCTCCGGGCCGACCCCGTGGTACCAGCCCTTGGACCGCTCGGCCACCGTCTCCTCGTCGGCGTCGTCCTGCCGGTAACGGCGGGCCTTGTGCTTGAGGTTGTCCGTCGCGGGCGTGACCGACCGGCCGTCGGACAGCTCGAACCCGACCGTCACCTTCCGTCCGCCCACCGTCACTTCGTAGTCGCCCCTGAGCAACGCCTCGATGTGCGGGCGGAGTTGGGCATGGCTGGTGCGCTGGATGTAGCGCAGGCCCGCGGTGGTGGTGTGGTCGATGCCCGGCACCTCCCACGGCCGGTCCCCCTCGGCGAAGGGCGTCTCGTGGCCCGCCCGGTGCGCGGCCACCTTGGCCCACCGGTGCACCGCGGCGGCGGCCGGCACGTCCCAGGGGTGCAGGTTCTCCAGCAGCGCCTGGTGAGGGCCCTCGCGATGCTCGGGAGTGTCCGCCCAGCCCAGGAAGCGGCCGTGCGCGCGGACGAACGGCGGCTCGGACGCGGCCGGTTGCTCGTCCCGCGGCGTGGTCAGGTACTTCGGGACGATCAACCTGATGTCGCCCGCCACGAGGTCGTTGTCGCCGCTGTCGTGCCAGTCCCAGGGCCGGGCGCCGTACCGGACCCCGTCCAGCGGCTCCCGGACGCCGAACCGCTTGGCCACGGCGGCGCTCAGTTCGTAGGCACCCGTGACGGGAAGCGCGAGGAGCTTGAGGAACTCCGGCATCTCGCGGGTCGTGCCCAGCTCGATCCGGAAGTGGACTGCGTGCTCGAACTCCTCCGTGCCGCCCTTGACGTTGGCACGGTAGATGGAGATGTCCTTGGCGAGCCGCTCCTCGCCCCGGACGAGCTTGCCGAGCCAGCCGCCCGCGTAGTCCAGGCCGCCGTGCGCCTGGTGGGAGGTCTCGCCGTCGTGCGTGCCGCCGCGGACGGCGACCGCGACGCCGGCACCGACGTTCCGGCTGACCTTCTCCACCTCCTTCTTCTCGCCGGTGGACTCGCCGCGCAGCGTGAGGTCGACATCCGGTCGCGACCGGTGGCTGTGTGCCTCGTCCATCCGCTCGGCGGTGACGTTCACCCACAGGTACTTCGTGGCACCGGCGAAGGTGCGGATCGGCAGCCAGGTCCACAGGCCGGTGTCGAACAGCGCGCCGGTCTGCGCCTTCATCGCCTCGGAGCGGTAGACCGAGCGCAGCGCGCGCAGCAGGACGTGCTGCTCGTACACCGACCGCTCGCCGGCGGCATTGCGGCCGGTGGGCAGGACTCCGCGCGCCTGCAACCGGCGCACGATGGTGTCCAACACGTCGTCGGCGCGCAGGACTTCCGTGTGCGCGGCGGTCAGGGGGAGACGGTCGCTGACGTAGACGCGTGACGGTGGCGCGGGCACGGATGCCGAGGTGCTCGCCGTGGGGACGGGTGCGGGGGCGGTCGCCTCCGCCGCGGCCGGATCCGGAGCCGGTCGCTGCGCGTCCTGTCGTACGACGACGATGTCCTCGACGCGGCGTTCCGGGACGAGCAGGTCCATGCCGTCCTCGACGGTCAGTTCGGCGTGCCGCTCCTCAACCCGGCCGCCCTTGCGGCGGTGCACGGTGAGGTGGAAGACGGGGTCGGTGCGGAAGGTCACCTTGTCCCCGCCGTACGTGGCCCGGGTGATCTCGATTGAGCCGTCGCTGACCTCCTGCGAGGCGGTCCAGTCCCTGCCGATGCCGGCGTTCGCCATGAGGGTGACGCGGCCACCGGGCGCGGCGCCGTGATGCTCGCTCTCCACGGTCCCCTCGCCCCCGTCCTCGCCGCTGTCGCTCCGCTCGGAGCCGAACCGGATCTGCGGGCCGAGGCCGGCCTGCAGGCCCACCCCCCATGTCCTGCCGCGCTCGGCGGTGTGCCGCTTGACCGCCTGCGAGTACTGCTCGATCTCGGTCTCGCGCCCGAGTCCCGGCAGTTCACGCGGGTTGCCGACCGTCAGCCTGAGCGTGAGCGTGGTCGTCCAGCCGTCGCGCTCGGGCAACGCGACGGTGTGCCCCCACTTGTCGGTCAACATGCCGAAGTACGCGGCGAGTTGGTCCGGCCGGGTCGGCGTGAGGAACTCCTTCGGCATGTCGGCGAAGCTCCGGCCCCATCCGTCGGGCAGGTGATGCACCGCGGCGTACAGGGACGCGGCCAGCTCCGCCAGTTCCGGCATCACGCGGAACGCCGGGTACAGCCCGGAGGAACCGGCACGGAAGTCGAGCGTGCGCTGCGGCTCCGTCGGCGCGGGGGCCGCCGCCGAGGGCCCCTCCTCGCGCACGGCACCCTCGCCGGGCAACTCCGGCAGGGACTCGCGTACATGCTGCGCGGGCACCACGACCTGCGCGACCACGTCCGCGTCCCGCCCGACCCACCAGTGTTGCGCGGTCGTCCCGGCACCGCCGTCCAAGGGGCGCAGCGTCTGCTCGTACACGATGTTGTAGACGTGCTCGTGCACCTCCTTCACGTCCTCCACGCGCCGATACGTCTTGGAGGTGCCGGCGAAGCCCTCGCCCTCGCTGCGGGCGTACTTGCCCTGGATGCGGAAGCCGCCGAACTGGAGCCGGACCAGCGGACCGATGCCGACCCGGGTGCCCGCGCCGCCGCCGAGACCCAACGACCACTTGGTCTCCCGGCCTGCGGCCACCGACTCGCCCACCGCGGCACGGGCGTTCACCGTCATGTCGTACCGCCGGTGCGTGAGGTGCTCGAACAGGTGGGCGCGTACGCCCAGTTCGAAGCGGCGGCCGTCGTAGGTGATCTCCTGCTTGATGCCGGCCAGGAGCGCGCTGAGGTCGCCTTCGAGGGAAGGGCGGCCGAAGAAGGTGGCGAGCCGGCTGTCGGCCGCCGCCCCGCCCTTGACCGGGTGGTGGCCGGTCGTCGGCTGCCACCAGCCGAGGAACCCGGTGCGATGTCCGGTCAGTTCCTGAAGCTTCCGGCGGAAGGCGTCCTCGACCAGTTCCGCGCCCGGCAGCGCCCCGGCGACCGCGTATCCGAGGCCCTTGCGGGTGGCGAGCGCCAGCGACTCGTACGGCCGCGCGGACAGGTCGGGGCGGGGCGGTGCCGCGGCCGACTCGAAGTCGACCGCGGCGATGTCCAGCAGCGCGCGCACATGCGGCTGGGCGGCCACGGGCGGCTCCCACACCCTGGGCGCGTCGGCGTCCGCCGACAGCTTGGCGGCCGCCGCGTGGGTGGTCACGTACGGGGAACGGACCTCGCCCAGCACCCGTGTCTCGAAGTCCTCCGCTCCCAGACCGTTGCGCCAGGGCACGCCCAGATCGGCGGTCACGGCGCTGGTCACGGTCCGCAGATCCGGGTGGGTGCGGGAGTTCCAGTCCAGGGTCACCCGCAGCACGGTCCGGTAACGCGCGTGGTCCTCGGTGGAGTTGAGGACGGTGTGTGCCAGGGCCTGCGAGGTGACGTTGTAGTCCCAGCTCCGGCTGAAGCCCACCGTGGCGTTGAGCAGCGGGCCCATGCCCTTGGTGCTGGACCCCGCGTGCGACTGGGCCAGTTCGGGGGCGACCAGGCCCGCCAGGTTGAAGCCGGCGCCGAGCGCGGCCGCGCTCTCGCCGCCGCGCCCGGTCGCCGCCGACAGACCGCCGCCCAGGTCGTCGCGGACGGTCACCATGGGCGTCACCTGGAGGAACTGCACACTCTCCACGGCCATCCGGACCCGGAGATGGCCGGTGAACAGACCGGCCCCCGGCAGGTCCCGGCCCTCCCGGATCTTGGGTGTCGCGTCACCGCTCGTCAGCCACCACCGGCCGCGGTTGCGGGCGGTGCGCTCGTTCAGCACGATCTGGGCCTTAGCGACCACATCCTGCGCCATCCGGGCGTTCATGCGCTGCTCTCCCCGCAGGCTCCGCTGCAACTCAGCGGTCAGATCGGTGAGATCGATCGCGTTGAGCACCTCGCCGGCCCGCCGGGGCCGCTGCCTGCCGGTGCCCCGCGGGTCGTGCGCGTCTCCCAGGGGACCCGGCCGGGGTTCGCTCGAAGTCGCGTAGTTCTGGGGAAAGTTGACACCCAGTCCACGCGCGACCGTGCCTGGCCGGGCCGGATCCCGGAGCCGCTGTTCCGCTCCGTCCACGAAGATCCGGAAACGGACACCGCCCGTGAACTCCCTGGTGTCGCTGACGAACAGCTTGCGGCCCGTGATCACGTTCCGCTTGTCGCCGGTGGTACGGCTCGACGACGAGTCGGCGCTGAACTGCGGGGCGCCCACCACGATCGCCGACAGCGCGGCCGAGCCGGCGTTGATCCCGGTGAACAGCGCGATGTCGCCGGAGTGGGCCACGATCCTGGTCCTCGCCTGCTGCGAGGACGTCGAGTTGAAGCTCACCCCGTACTTGCGGACCGCGTCCTTGGGACCGTCCTCGACCTCCTTGGCCGTGACGTCGGCCAGCAACGGCCGCAGCCAGACCAGCCGTTCGCCGGCCACCAGCAGCTTGCCCTTGAGCAGGACGTCCAGCATGTGCTCGGCGGAACCGGCCGGTTGGGCGCCCCACTCGTGCAGCATCTGCCCGACGGCGGTCCGGATGGCGGTCCGGGTCGACTCGGGGACATCGCGTCCGAAGCGGAACGCGTCCACGACGGTCCTGGCGGCATCGGCGGCCCGCTGCTCGTCCCACTGCGGGACGTGGGTGACCTCGGCCTCGCCGAGCATGCCGTTGTCGACGTACCAGGGGGTGCGGGTGGCGGTGGCCGCGGTGCCGGTCGCGTCGGCTGCCGGGTCGGTGTCGACCGGCGCGACCTCCGGCGTCCGCGCGGGCGGCGGTGCGAGTTCGATCTCGATTCGCGCAGCCCGCCGAAGGAGATGACGTCACCGTTGCCCAGCTCGGTCGCCGACGGGTACCAGTGACCGT
>NZ_JBSFLV010000133.1:0-25015 GCF_053599215.1 Streptomyces sp. NPDC001002
CTGGGGGCTGCCGCCCCCAGACCCCCGCTTCGGCCTGGACGGCCTCGTCCTCAAACGCCGGACGGGCTGGATTGTGCGGACCGGCGTCCAGGAGAGGGACCGGACCGCTACTCGTTCGTGAACTCCTCCACCACCGTCGCGCCCAGCTCCCGCACGATCAGTTCGTGACCGGAGAGGGCTGAGTCGACGAGGTCGGGGTCGTCGTCCTCCGGGGTGTCGTCCTCCGGGGAGACGGGGGGCGGGGCTGGTTCCGGGGCGGGCTGTCTGGGCGGCGAAGCCGGAGCCGACTGGGTCGTGGACGGCGAAGGCGCGGTGGGTGCCGGGGCGGACGACGGCTGCGGGGGCGAGGGACGCTGTGCGGCGGGAGTCGTAGCGGCTCCGTAGCCACCGCCGCCTGTGCCGCCGGCGCCGTTGTAACCGGACGGGCCGGGCGGAGCGGTGGGCGGCAAGGGGGCCGAGCCGCCGGACGGGTCGACGATCGCCTCGACCTTCCACTGCACGCTGAACTGCTCCGACAGCGCCTGCTTCAGCACGTCCTCGCTGCCGCTGCTCACGAAGTTGTCCCGCGCGCCGGCGTTGACGAAACCCAGCTGGAGGGTCGTGCCGTCGAAGCCGGCCACCTGGGCGTTCTGGCTGAGCAGGATCCAGGTGAAACGGCGACGGTTCTTGACCGCTTCCAGGATGTTCGGCCAGAGCATGCGGGGGTCGAGGCCGCCGGTCGGGGGGGCGTAGGAGGCAGCGGCGGGGGCTGCGGGCTGGTGGTGGGGGGTGGGGGCGGAGGTCGGTGCGGGCGGCTGTGCCTGCGCCGCTGCCGGTGCGTTCTGCGCGGTCGGGGGTTGTCCGGCGCCCGCCTGGGTCGGCGTGGGCCAGCCGCCGGGGCGTCGGCCTCCGCCCGCGGTGGCGGTGGTGGGCCAGGCACCGGGGGCGGGAGAGGGGGACGGCGAGGGAGGTGGTGACTGGGGTTGGGGCTGCGACTGGGGCTGCGATTGGGGGTGTGACTGCGGCTGCTGGTCGGCGAACGGGGGCGCCGGGGCGGTGGGCTCGGGAGTGGGCGTAGGTGCGGGTGCTGGGGCGGTCGACGCGGGTGCCGGCGCAGGCGCGCCAGGTGCCGTGCCGGTACCCATCGGGCCGCCTCCTACCGGGCCGCCTCCTGGTCCGCCCTGCGCACCCGGCCCCCGTACCGCCGCACGGGCAGCCGCGGCGCCGCCGCCCGGCGGAATGGGCGCGCCCCCGGGTACAGGTGCTCCCCCGGCCATGGGCGCACCGGCGTGCGCGTCGGGACCCGGCACGTACCCCATCGCGGGCATGGCGCCGCCACCCGCAGAGAAATTGACGCCCCTCTCCAGCCGGTCCAGTCGGGCCATGACGGAACTCTCGTCGCCGTAGGCGGCGGGAAGCATCACGCGCGCGCAGATCAGCTCCAGCTGGAGGCGGGGTGAGTTGGCGCCGCGCATCTCGGTCAGCCCCGCGTTGACGAGGTCGGCGGCGCGGCTGAGTTCGGCGGCGCCGAAGGTGCCTGCCTGGGCCTGCATGCGTTCGATGACGTCGGCGGGGGCGTCGATGAGCCCCTTCTCGGCGGCGTCCGGCACGGCGGCGAGGATCACCAGGTCGCGGAGGCGCTCCAGGAGATCGGCGACGAAGCGGCGCGGGTCGTTGCCGCCTTCGATGACGTGGTCGACGACCTCGAAGGCGGCGGCGCCGTCGCCGGTCGCGAAGGACTCGACGACGGAGTCGAGGAGCGAGCCGTCGGTGTACCCGAGGAGGGAGGTGGCCATGGCATACGTCACGCCCTCCTCCTTGGCCCCCGCGAGCAACTGGTCCATGACGGACATGGAGTCACGCACGGACCCCTGCCCGGCGCGCACGACGAGCGGCAGCACGCCGTCCTCGACGGGAATGTCTTCCTTGCCGCACACCTCGCCGAGGTAGTCGCGCAGGGTCCCGGGCGGCACGAGGCGGAAGGGATAGTGATGGGTACGCGACCGGATGGTCCCGATGACCTTCTCGGGCTCGGTGGTGGCGAAGATGAACTTGAGGTGCTCCGGCGGCTCCTCGACGACCTTCAGGAGCGCGTTGAATCCGGCCGACGTGACCATGTGGGCCTCGTCGATGATGTAGATCTTGTACCGACTGCCGGCGGGTCCGAAGAAGGCCTTCTCGCGCAGCTCACGGGCGTCGTCCACACCACCGTGGGACGCGGCGTCGATCTCGATGACGTCGATGGAACCGGGGCCGTTGCGCGCGAGGTCCTGGCACGACTGGCATTCACCGCACGGAGTCGGCGTGGGCCCCTGCTCACAGTTCAGACACCGCGCCAGGATGCGCGCGCTGGTCGTCTTGCCGCAGCCGCGCGGCCCGCTGAACAGGTACGCGTGATTGACCCGGTTGTTCCGCAGCGCCTGCTGCAGCGGGTCGGTTACATGCTCCTGCCCGATGACCTCGGCGAACGACTCCGGGCGATAACGGCGGTACAGCGCGAGAGACGACACGCGTACGAGGTTATAGGCGCCCACTGACAACGTGGGCCGACGGCGGGCTCACCGCAACCACCGGGAACGTGAGCGCCCCCCACGCACCCGCCAGAGCCAACCTACCCTTGCTGCCTTCCGGCCCTGGGGGAGTTCAGTCAGATAGCGCCGCGTGAGGGGCTCCGCACACAGTACCCGACGTCAGCGGCCGGGAACGAGTTCGCGAGCACTCCTCTCGGTCATGTAATGTTCCCGGCGGAGGATTCGCCTAGAGGCCTAGGGCGCACGCTTGGAAAGCGTGTTGGGGGCAACCCCTCACGAGTTCGAATCTCGTATCCTCCGCCAGTGCCTCACCGGGCACGATGTCGAAGGGCCCCACCGTTCGCGGTGGGGCCCTTCGTCGTTGTCCGTCTCACTTTCCGTCTCAGTTGGTTTTGGTGTCCGCTCCGGCCGGCTCCCAAAGAGCGTCGCCGACTTGCTGCGCGACTTTGCGGAGCATGGTGCCCGTCACGTGCATGTACCGAGCGCGCATCCTGGCCGCTCCCCCGGGCTCCCAACCCATGATCGAGTCGATCACGACGTCCGGGACGCCGAGGATCAGGAGGACGGTCGCGGCGGTGTGGCGAGCGTCATAGAGACGGCCGTCTCGTACCCCCGCGTCCCTCAGGAGCCGCTTCCAGACGTGGAAATCGGTGTTGGGGCTCAGCGGCCCACCGACCGGCGAGGCGAAGACGTACCCCTTGCCCTCCCAGTCGACGCCGGCCGCCATCCGCTCCCGCTCCTGGGCTTCCTGATGCTGCCGAAGAATCTTGATCAGCGGATCGGGCAGGCCGATGGTGCGCCGTCCGGCCCGGGACTTGGTGGACTTGTGTTCGCGCCGGGTCTGCACCTTCTTGGGGCAGTAGCCCGCCTTCCGACCGCACGGATCGGCACCGCAGCCGTGCGCGTACTTCGGGCGTAGCCGGTTCTTACGGATGCGGACGTATCCCGTGTCCAGGTCGACGTCCTCCCAGTGCAGACCGAGCGCCTCACCCTGGCGGAGACCGAGCGCCAGGGCGACGACCCAGCGAGCGCTGTTGCGGAGCTTGGCCGCCTCGACGAGGAGGCTCTGTACCTCCTCGATCGTGAACGGCTCGATGTCCTCCTCTTCGAGACGGGGAGCTTTGGCGATCTCAGCCGCGTTGGTGACGACGTGCCCGCGCCGGACCGCTTCACCGAGGGCGACTCGGATCGTCCGGTGGGCGTGGTGGGCAGTGCCGGCGGAGCTCCCGGACTCCTGCATCTTTCGGTAGAAGCGTTCGAGGTGCTCGGGCTCCAGGCGGTCGAGCTTGTGAGCGCCCAGTCCAGGAACGAGGTGAACGCGTACGTCGACCTCGTACCCGTCATACGTGTTCTCGGAGACGTACGGCTTGGCGATGTTCTCGACCCAGTGCTCAAGCCAGCTCTGAACGGTCCATCCCTTGCCCGGTTTCCGGAGCTTCTTGTCGTCGCGGGCCCGTTCCATCTCGCGGACGGCCTTGGTTTCTTCGGCTTTGGTCTTGCGCTCGATATGACGGCGGTCGGGCTTGCCGTCGTCTTTGACGCCAACGGTCACCCGACCATGCCATTTTCCGTCCTTGCCGAAGTAGATGGACGAGGCGCCGTTGGGCTGACGAGTGCGTTTGGTCTCTGCCATGTCCCGCCCTCCTCAAGCTGCTTCGGCCGTACGACCACGGCGGCGGCGGAGTTGGGTGACGTATGCGCGCAGTGCTTCGGCAGGAACTCGGCGGAGTCTGCCGACCATGACGGATTCGATCTCGCCCGCGAGCACGAGCTTGAAGCACGTCGTACGGCCGATGCGAAGTCGCCTTGCCGTCTCTTCGACGGTCAGCAGAACCAAGGAAGGGTCGGCGGGCTCCAGGACAGCGGTGATGGCGCGCGGCTCAGCCACGGGTGGGCTCTCCTTCCGTACCGGGGGCGGGTTCGAGGGTCTCGGCGAGCCAGGTTTCGGTGGCGGAGAGGCCGGTGCCGGCGAAGACCCAGTGGGCGAGGACGTACGTGGTGTAGGGCTGGGCTTGCGGTGGGGCGGCTTGGGCTCGGCGCCATTCGGTGCGGGCGTTGCGGAGGGCGCCGAGGGTGGTGGAGTAGCGGCGGGATTTGGTGGAGAAGTGGCCGCGGAAGCCGAGCATGTGAGCCCAGGCGCGGAGGCGGAGGTGTGCGAGGTCCTTGCGGGCGCCGAGGGTCCATGCGGTGCGGATGAGGCGGCGGGCGTGGTCGCTGATGTCGAGTCGGGCGAGTTCGGCGGCGAACTTGAGCGGGCGGTCGAGGGTGCCGCCGGTCGCGGTTTCGGTGCCCTTGGTGGCGTACTTGGCGATGTACGCGGCGACCGCTCGCTCGGTCAGCTCCTGGCCGTCGTTGAAGTCGGCGGATCGGATGGTGCGGATGTCGAGTTGGCGGCCGAAGGTGAAGGGGTGCCTACGGGTGTCGATGGTCGGGCCGTCGACTTGGGCCTTGGCTGTTGCGGTGCGGATGGCATCGGTGAGTAGTCCGGCGGTGGCCCAGGCGGGCGGCGGGGTGTCGCCGCCTTGCGGGCCGTCGAGGCGGATGACCGCGTGGAAGTGGACGGCTCCGCGCTTTTGGTATTCGGCGACCTTGGCGAAGGACAGGCGGGCGTGTTCGCGAAACCGTCGCTGTGACAGGCCTGCGCGCTTGGCGACTTCGCGGCGCAGGTAGATCGAGAAGCGGCGCCAGAGGTGGCCGGCGTGGGCGTTCCAGAGCACGGCGGTTTCGTAGTCGTAGGTGTCGGGGTTGAGGGGTGTGCCGAGTGCTTCGTCGTCTTGGTCGTGGTGGGTGCCGCAGCGGCAAGTGCGGCCGTTGGATGGGCGGTTGTGGACGGGGCCGAAGCTCGGTGCGGTGAAGGTGGCGAAGACGCGGGGGTGTGTGGCGACGTGTTCCGCGATGCCCTTTCCGCCGCGTAGGCCCGAGGTGATCAGGTGGAAGGTGTCCCGGCGGTAGACCTCGGCGCAGGCGGGACAACGGGTGGTGCGGCGGTTGTTGCAGCGGACGAGGAGTTGGCCGGCGGGGAGGGACGACGAGTTGAGGTGGTGGAGGATGCCGCCGATCTCGCCGGTCGTGGTGTTGACGTCGTATTCGGTGCGGTGGCCGTCGAGGCGGATCGGGGTCGTGCAGCCGCCGAGGGTGGAGAGCTGGCGGAGGATACCGGGCAGTGTTCCTTGCGCGGCCAGGTTCGCGAGTTCGGGGAGTGGGGCCGGGTTGGGGCGGGTGAAGATGGCTTGCTCCTTCTGGCTGGCTCGGTCAGTAGGAATGGGCCCCGGGGCGGCGAAATGCTTGGGCGTGTACCGCCGCCCCGGGGGTCAGATGCCGTTCAGCGGCGGTGGTGGTCGCGGAGCATCGAGCGCAGGACGACGGCGGCGACGGCGACCGAGATGGCCGTTACGGCGACGGCCGCCAGGAGCGCGATGAGGACGACTCCGCCGACGAGCACGACCGCGACCGTGTTCTTGTCGATCGGGAGCGACGGGAGTGAGCGCGGTATGGGCGCCGGTTCGGTCGGGGTGTGGGTGTGGGTGTGCACGGGCGGCGGGGTCGGGTTGTCGGGGTACTTGGGCAGGAACACGGCGAACCCTTTCTCATCTACTCGTCTAGTCATGTGAGCCGTTTATGACGTCCACGCCGGAACGCGTACCGGACTCGATGGAGGGGGCCAAGAAGGTGTGGGAGAGCCAGAAGCCGAACAGGGCGATCAGGACGACGACCCAGGTACGGACGCCGAGGAACTTCACCGCTCCCCAGGCGAAGAACCCGAGGACGAACACGAGGGGGAGGCTGACGGTCACGGGTACGGGGTCCTCTCAGCGGACGGGGCAGCGGTGGGTGCGGGCGGCCAACTCGGAGGCGGCACGGCTGTCGTAGTCGGTGGAGAAGCCGCAGCGTGGGGCGGTGCAGGCGGCGGTGTGCTTCTCCTGGCCCCGGTTGTCGTAGGAGGTGCCGACCTGGACGGGGCCTATGCGGGTGACGTTGCGGAAGCGGCGGTTGGCGGTCACGTTCTTCTCCTTTCAGAGCTGGGCGGCGATGGCTTCGGCCATGGGGGCTGCAACGCCGAGGCGGGCGCGGAGGGTTGGGGTGTCGATCGGTGTGCCGGTCCGGGTGTGGTGCTCGGCGGCTACCTTGCGGGCGTGCTCGATCAGGGCGGACGGGACCGGGATTGCGGGACGCTCGGGCCGTGCCTCGATGGCAGGTTGGGCGGGTGCCGCCGGGGCGGGTGTTTCGGAGGTAGGTCCGGGCTCGTCCTCCTGGGCGTCAACGACCTCGACGTCGTTGCCTGTTGGGTTCGGCGTGGAGTGAGCGAGGAGCGTTCCGCCGAGGAACGCCACCGCGGGCCAACCCGCGACGAGGATGCGCAGCCAGGCCGGCACATGGTCCATGTCGAGGAGCCCGGCGGTAGCGACGTTCGCACCGAGGGAGGCAGTGAGCGCGATGAGGAACCAGCACCACCCAGCCGCTTGCGCGTCGCCGGAACGCAGTCGACGCCAGGCGGCGACGAGCAGCAGGTCGACACTGACGGGATAGGCCCAGGCCTTCCAACCGCCCTGATCAGCCGCCGAAGCGATGTCGTGGAGATAGGCGAAGGAGAGCGCGGCGGCGATGAGCGCTTGGATGAGCACCGCGTCGACGCGGGCCAGTTGGGCGCGCATGACGGCTCCTTCCGGGATCGGGCATGGGAGGGGTAGGGACTTGGCGTGAGGCGGTCACGCCGACCGGGGTTGGGAAGGCGAAAGTCAGTCGGTGACCGGGCGTCGCTGGACTTGCGCGGCCGTCGGGGTCTCGACCGGTCGTACGGGCACGTCGGGCCGGAATCGCTTCAGCGCGGCGAGCTCCGGGACCAGGTGCGCGGAGTCTCGGCAGATCTCGGCGGCGTCGCCGAGGGAGAGGTACGGCGTGCGGACGCGGGACCAGCCGCCGGAGGTGTCGCCAGCGACGGCAAGGCCGGGCCGTTCGGGTGCGATGGCGCAGGCCGCCACGACCGCTTCGGGGGCGATGTCGCCCAGGGCCATCTTGGCGGAGGCTTCGTCGTTGACGCGGTGGCAGACGCGGCCGGTGAGTTGGGCGCGGAGCATGGTGGCGCCCTTGCCGAGTTCGGCGCCGAAGCGCTGCCCGCAGACTTCGAGGTAGATGCCGGCGGCGCGGCCGAGCTGGGCGAGTCGGATGAGGTGGGTGACCATCTCGTCGCGCCGCTCCTCGTCCTTGCGCGTGGCGACAAGGAAGAGTTCGGCCACCTCGTCCACGAACAGCACTACAGGCACAGGGCGTTCACTCTCGGGTAGTCCCCAGATGTCGGAGGTGATCTCCTCGTCGGGGGTGTTCGGGGCGATGCCCTGCCGGGACTTGATCAGGTCGTAGCGGTCCTCCATTTCCTTCACGAGCGCGGGCAACAACTCGGCTGCCTGCTCTGCGTCGGTGGCGAGTGCCGAGAGCCGGGAGGCGAATGGCGCCAGCTCGACACCCCGCTTGCAGTCGATGCCGACCAGCGCGACGGGCTGCCGGGCGAGTCTGGTGATGAGGTGGCGCAGGTACATGGACTTGCCGGACAGCGTTGCGCCGAGGGTGAGTTGGTGCGGAACAGTGCGGTAGTCGCGCAGGAAGGGCATGGCGTCCTCACGCAGTGCGACCGGGATGCGCAGATACCCGCTGTCGACCTTGCGCGGCATCCGTACACGCCGCAGAACGTCGAAGCCGACGAGCCGCAGTTCGACGACACCGGGCTTGACCGTCGAGACGTAAACGGCGTGAACTCCCCAGGCGTGCCGCAGCCGTTCGGCCGAGGCGGCGACGTCGGCGGGTTCCTGGCCCGGAGCGAGCCGCAGCCGAAGCCGGAGCCCGGTCGAGGTGGGTCGGATGATGCCCCGGCGGGGCGGTACGGGCCAGACCTCACGACGGGTGGTGGCCTTGACGGCGAAGACCCGCAGCCGGGACGGCGCCACGGTCAGGCCGCACGCCTCCATGACCGAGCCGTACGAGCCGAGCAGCCGGACCGTGGATATCGGCAGGCCGACGGTGGACCAGTACGCGGCCGGATGCTTGGCCCGGGTGTAGGCGGCCCCACCACCGAGCGCGGCGAGAGGACCACCCACCTCCAGGAGCGTCGTCAGGTCGGACATCAGGCCGAGGCCCCAACGGCAGCCGGGAAAGCGGCCGGAGTGACGGCGGCGGCGCGGAAGGCGATGCCGTGGCGCTGCTGCCCGTTGAACACGCTCTCCCAGGGACGGGCGACCAGCCCCGGGAGCGAGACAGGCGCTCCGAGCGCCAGCCCTTCGGACACACCGCTCTCCGGAACGGTGACCTTGATGAGCGAGGACTCTCCGTCCTCGATGTGGACGACGCCGATCGTCATCAGCGCTTCACCGCTGACGGCGTCCTTGGCGATCTCGCCCGTCTGACGGTCGCGGACCTTGGGCTCGGGAGCCTCGGTGAGCAGGATCGTCGCGGTCGAGGTCTCAACACGGATGGTACGCAAGGTAAGTCACCCATCTACTCGTCTATACATGATGTGACACGCGAACCCGGCCTTCGGGTTCGTGCGGACCACCTTGCCACACAACTTGCCCACTCGTCTATACGAGTACGCCTGTTGGGGTGTACGAGTTCGGGAAACGTCCCCGCGCACCACCGCAGCCCACGCCGATCAGGTCGCCGGAAGCTGGTAGGAGAGGACGTACGCGTCCGCCGCCATGACTGTGTCGCAGACCTCGACGGCCCGCCCCTCGGTGTCGAAGGCGGTGCGGATCAGGTGGATCACGGGTACGCCGGAGGCCAGCCGGAGCGTCTTGACCTCGGTGGGCGAGGGCATCCGGGCACGGATCTCTTCCTCGAAGTGGTCGAGGCGGTGGCCGAGTTCTTCGAGGCGGGCGTAGATGCCGCCGGGGCCGGGGTTGGGTTCGGCGATCTGGGTGCCGCGGGCGATGTCGAGGGGGAGGTAGGAGGCGGCGAACTCCACCGGCTTCCCGTCCAGCAGATACCGACGCCGGCGGGCGAGCACGCGACGCACGGAACCGAGCCGCGCGGAGATGTCCTGACTGGCCTTCTCCTCCTTGACCTCCAGACTGTCGACCTGGGGGTGACTGCCGGCGGCGTCGGCCTCGACGATGAAGGCGGACTTGCCCTGCTCGCGGTGGCGACGCGCGAAGCGGTCGGAGGCGAGGCGTCGCACGGGAGGCCGGGGCCGTACGAAGACGCCCTTGCCGTGCTCGGCGTGCACGAGCCCTTCCCCCTGGAGGATGGAGAAGGAGTTTCGGACCGTCATACGGGATACACCGTAGTGGTCGACAAGGTCGGCTTCGGAGGGCAGCTTGTCGCCCTCGTGGAATCGCCCACGGTCGATGGCCTCGCGCAACTGGTCGGCGATCTGCCGGAAGACCGCACGATCGCTCGTGGGGTCGAGATCGCCGAGAAGGCCGGAGGGAAGGGGACTCACGCGTACTCCTTTAGGTATCTAGACGTGTGGGCGAGTGTTGTTGCTACGGTGGAGAGCCTAGCCATCCGAGAGGGCAGAGGAACGTGAGCACTGACCGTCCGCACTCCGTGAGCGTCGCCGGAGTCATCGTCGACGACCAGAGCCGCGCCCTCCTGATCAAACGCCGTGACAACGGCAAGTGGGAGCCCCCGGGCGGCGTCCTCGAACGCGAGGAAACCATCCCCGAGGCCCTCCAACGCGAAGTCCTCGAAGAAACCGGCATCAAGATCGCACTCCCGGCGACCCTGACTGGCGTCTACAAGAACATGACGGGCCTGATCGTCTCGCTGGTCTTCCGCTGCGAAGCCGCCGACGGCGTCCCGACAACCGGGGATGAGACCCGCGCGCTGCGCTGGGCCACCCGCGAAGAGGTCTCCGAACTCGCCGACGAGGCATACGCGATCCGCGTCCTGGACGCACTCGACTCTCGCGACGGGGCGTCCCCGCCAGCCATTCGCGCCCACGACGGCGTGAAACTCGTCTAGCCCGAACCCGCTGCACATGGCTGCCTACCAGCATGAAGGAACTTGTATGCACGAGTATATGAGTACAGCCCGGGTCTGGGGACTCACTTGCCCAGGATTCCCGGAGGAGGTGAGCCGGGCCCGACGCTGGACGCGCGACATCCTGCGTGGGTCGCCGCTGGCCGAGGACGCCGAACTGATCGTGAGCGAGCTGAGCGCGAACGCGATCCTGCATACGGCGAGTGGGCGGGAGGCCGGCAGCTTCCATCTGGCCGTGGCGGTGTCGGGGCAGGTCGTCGCGTTGTCGGTCACGGACGGCGGGGGTGTAGGTACGGCTCCGAAGGTCGAGCACCTGGACCAGGACGCCGAGCACGGCCGGGGGCTGGGCATGGTCAGCGCGATCGCACACCGGGTCGTGGTCCACGACAGCGACGGCGGCCACACGGTCACCGCGGAACTCTTCGCATCCCCGCGTTCCGGAAGCGGAGGGCACCCGTGTTGATGGACAAGCCGCAACGCGGCTACTGGTGCGAGTGCTGGACTCAGGATCTCACTACGGGGGCGGCGCCGGCACTTCATGCCTCCTTCGACGCGTACTCCGCACCCCAGGCGGACAGGTGGGTTGCGGTCGCACTGCGCACGATCTCACCGGCACTCGATCCGGACGCATCCGAGGAGGCATGGGCATGGCTGTATGACGGCCGCATCGCGACGAGGAAAGCACTCTTGCGGTCCGAGCCCTGCACCGTCTCGGTCACCCAGGGCAAATCATGCATCACGTGGACGATCCGACCAGTGATTTTCCTACCATTCACACACCGCCAAGGCCACGAACTACCAGCCTGCATAAACGACTTCACGTCCTACGGCAGCCGTCCCCTGTAAAGCCAGGTCATCCTTAGAGGGTTCTCGAATTACGAAGACAAGGAACTAGGCGCCGCGACAAACCTCAGTTCGCCTACTGTCGCGTAGGGAGAATCAGTTCCTCACCCCGGAGATCATCAAGGGCGTCAAGCGCTTCGTAAAATTCAGACTGCAGAGCGCTAATGGCGTCCTGAACCTTACGCCTATCCTCATACGGATCGACACCTTCAGGACGAGGCTCCCACCTGTCAACTATAGGCTCAACAACCCGCTCAAACGCCATAGCCGCTTTGACTGTACGGTTCAGCAAATAGAAAGGTCGCGTCTTCCCTTGACTGGTATCCGTGTAAGCCAGCAGGTCGGCCTGATCCTGATAGAGCGTGGTACGCCACTCCTTAACTCTATCCAAAACTGCACGCCAGTTGTCATCGGTTACCGCATAGGGTGTATTTAACTGACTGTTTCGCCATTTGACGATTAATTTCTGGACTATTAGCCGCAACTCAGCGAGATGTTGTTTATGCTCAATCTTAAGTATCCTATCCCGCTCCTTTCTTCTCACCATTTCCGCTGCCACCGCAACGGCCAATGAGACGGCAAGCGACGTAGCGCTAATGCTGATCGGTAGCCAGGTCGTGGCGGCTGACATCCTCCTCTCCCCTCCCCTCAGTTCTGTCACCAGAAGGCGGAAACTACTACGTCGATCAAACTTCAGCAATCCCCCCAATTATCGCAAGTTTCCATTCGAACTAAAATGAATTAGCGCATTCCGTCTCAGTAGTACCTAACTGACACTAAAGGTTGCATCACTAATATTTCTTCTCTCATCTCACTCAAGCCACATCAGCCCTGATTGGAACCCTTGGCGACAAGTAACTCACAAAATTGATGCACTGAACGGCAAATCCACCCGCACGGCCTCGGCCTCCCTGGACATTCGATCAAGACATGCAAAGCCAAGTTGAGGCAAGCGGTACCAAGCATCAAGTGAGGCCACAGCGTCAACCGAGACCGGACACAGCACACGCGACCGACTGAGTTACAACTTTCTCTACTTATTCAAGGCGGCTCGCTCCGCTCCCCGCGCGCGGCCCGGCCCCCGGCCGGGCCTGCGCTCCTGTCTCCGCCCCGCTCCAGCCCGGCCGGCGCCCGTGCCGCGCACATGTATAGAGCCGCTGACCATGATCTGATCACCGCGCAGAGGGGCCACCGTTAGAACCAGCCTCCGGCGGGGGCGCTCAGGCTCCGAGATGGCGTTGGCGCCGTTCGCGGGTGCCGGCCATTTGTGGCGTACGTAGGGGGTGCTCCCATCCCATCTGCCATCGACCCAGGCAGAGCCGAGCAGACGCGGCCCATGGCGTCCAGGTCGTTCGTACAGTGGCGCGCTCCACCTGGACGCCATGAACCACGCCCGCTCCACGGTGTGTGGGTCGACGGCAGACGGGATGGAAGCTGGAGAAGGTATGGGGTGAGGGTACATGTCAGGCAGGCCTCGGCTTCAGCGGGAGTCTCCAAGCCGCCGCAGAAAGCGGTCGATCACCTGCTCGATCTCGGCAGGATGGTCCAACGCCTCAACAGGTACACGATCGACATACGCGACGCCCGAGTCGTGCATCAGATGATCACGAGTGGTATCCAGTGCCCGCCGAGCGTTGTGGTGGGGCCCGTCGATCTCAAGAATGCCTGCTCGTCCCTTGTAGGTGACCAGGAAATCTGGTTCCAAGGTGCGCTGAGCTATCCGACCGTTGGGCAGCGGAAAGATCGAGATGGTCTCCTCGGCTGGCAGGACTTTCTGTTGCCGGTTCTTCAAGGCCCGGTAGACCCGCAACTCGCCTTCGTTCGTGAAGGCCAGATCATCCTCCAACCACCGGCGAGGACCCGGCTGCAACCTACGAGCCTGGTTCGTGGGGCGCTCGCCAGAAATCTCACGCTGTACCAACTCGCGCCACCCAGGGCCCACGACTGGAAGGGTTTCCCTCACCACAATCCAGTTCACACCCAGACCGAACCTGCCTGACACCTCACAACAGAGGTTCTTCAGCATGGCCACGAGATCGTCCGTGAAGTGGGGCTTGTTCGCAGGATCTACCTCCAGCACGAGATCCTTTTCACGGTTCTCGTCATCCCACTCCAGCTTCCAGCGCTCAACCAGCAACATCAACCGTGCCGTAGTCGCGTCCCCACGCCGCACAAGAAGTACCGAGATGTAGGCGACGAGCGTCTCAGCTACCAGGCCGTCTCTCTGATCATCGGAGAGGGTCTGGTCGCGCAGCATCTCTTCGTAGCTCAGTGGGCGGCTGTTCCTGGCAGGCGTGCGTGCGTGATCGTTTGTCAACGGGCCCTCCACCCCAGCTCATTCAGCGAAATCACGGTAACCGTTGGCACTGACATCAGCTTGGGGCTTGAGTCCACCGTCCCCTTTGCGGGCCCGATCGAGCGGGGAACCACGGGGAACACCGAGCAGACGCGGAGTACGCGAAACAAGATCGACCCCCGACCAAATAGCCAGGTCAGGGGCCGTTCTCACTGCTCATCAAACAGTGAGCGTGGGATTTGAACCCACGGTGGCGTCGCTGCCACGAGGGGTTTCAAGATCGTCGGAGGCTCGGCTCCGGTCATTGAGGCTCCGCCGATCTTGCCAGAGCCGTCCAGGCCATCAATGCGCCGGGAATGCGCCTGTCAGCCACTCCGCTCCGCTCGTACGTTGACCGAGTGGAATGGTTCACCTTGATCAGCACGTTGAGCGGCGGCGTGCTCGGTGTGGGCTCGACACTGGTCGTTGAAGCTGTTCGCGCCAGGCGAGAGCGAGGACACCACCAAGTCGAACTGCAACGAACGGCATGCGTCCGGTACCTCACTGCGCTCACCGAGACCGAGGCTGCGCTACAGGCGATCGCGCTGAGTCATTCGACACCCATCGCGAACGCCAAAGTGGTCGAAGCTTTTCGCTCACGCCATGTGATGGCAGCACGATACGAGCTGTTCCTGGTGGCACCACCAAACGTGTACAGCGCTGCTCACGAGGCCTACGACCGGCTGAGGGCTATGCGAGTAGCCATAGCCACGACCAACGTCGTCGTGGGTGATGACTCCCCAGACTGGAAGGCCATCCATATCCCGTACGACGACGCATTCCGCCGACTCCGTGTCGTCATGCGCGAATCGTTGGGCCATGGGCTCGGGTCCTGATGCAAGGCTCCCGCGATGGCCTATGTACAGCACGGAAGTACAGCAACCATGGCGACCGCAGATGACCGTTCCGAGCCGCTATCACCCCGGTGACCAGGTCGAGAGACCTCAGCGACCCTCCCGCCTGTAGTTCGCATCGAGTAACACACCCGACGGGGGTGACTTCAGTCATCGAGACTCCACCTATCTTCCAGGTATCACCGAAAGCTTTTCGTCTATTTACACTTGCCCTCGTTCAATCGCTGCCTGCTCGGCGATGACATCGAGTCCGTCTGTTTTGTTCACCGGACCTAGCGTCGTATATTGTCGAGTGAAGTCACTCTTCAGTTTATCTACGATCTTAGAGATCTCTACTGCCCGTCGGGCTTCATCAAAATCCTCTGCCGCCACGACCGAGTCCATGATCTCGTGGTAGGTATCTGAATGCATACGCCGAGCCAGCCTGATGCCCAGAAGACTTGGAAAGACAGCCTTGAATGTTTCGCGGGCGGATGCGGCGCTAGGGGATAGCGTCAGGAAATTTAGCAGGAAGTCAGGACGCATAACGTATCGGGCGCGATTCTCTGCAACGATTTCTCGCGTGTATTTCAGGATCGCTGTTTCTGAGGTCAGCCACCACGTGGCGTAACCAAATTCTGAGAAGCTAGAAGTCTCGTGGCGATTTCTCCTGTGCCCGTAAACGGCCAAAGCGAGGAGGGCATCATTCCGAGCAAGGCGAAGGTCTCCCCGCTTCACCTGAGCCATCTGCTCAGCAAGCGATTCGACTTGAGGGAGTTCCACCAGAGATTCGAGGTCTTCGGTCGACTCGAATCCAAGAGAGAACTTCATCTGCAAATATTTACGGATGTCATCGAGCGCTGCTGGTTTGTGTAGATCTCCATAGGTACAGAACTGATTCACGAATGCGGGCCAGCTCTTGGGCCTACGCAAACCCAGTTCTGGATTGATTCTGGCGTAGAGGTAGGTTCGCAAGACTATGTGGGGCGCGTTTCGGGCAATCTCGTAGTTCATGTACTGATCGATCTCAGCAACGTGATTCCGATATTCGAAATCGCAAGCTCGCAGATGGCTCACGACTTCCTCTAGAACCGGCTCGGCGAGAATAAGTTTTGCCCCAAGCCGACCCGCCATGAGGAGAGTATTCCTACTCATGCGATCCGGTTCATTTAGATAGTGTTCACTCAAGGCTCGAACAATTTGATCAGAACCGACGTAGAGTCGGAACTCCCCAGTCATCTCCTGGAAGAAGTCAATGAGCCTAGGCTCCGTGTTTAGGGTAAATAGAAGCGCATAAGTCCTAGAGAGCCTTTGCAGGTAAGTCCTTTCTACGTCTCTGGAATCGTAGAGCACCCCCCGAAGAACAATGAACGCTCCGTCACCCACCAATGAGGCTGCTTTTCCCGCCAATCCGTATTCCAGCAATGCGGCAGCGAGACAATCGGTGATTGTCGAATATTCTCCTATATCGGTTGCGCGAAGGAAAGATGAGAACTCAAGCCCATTTCGCTCGAATGCAAGCTGCAGTGCACGCAATGCCACTCTCGCAGCCTGCGCAGTTCGAACATCACCCAAACCGGAAATCTTCTCCGCGCGGAGTCGGTCATCAAAGCTCGCAAGTACCTCAAGACGAAGAGTCTCATCAGCCATATTTTCTTCTTCGATTCGCTGGCGAGTCTCATAAGGGAGGCAGAAGGCATCCTCCTTGCGATGCCAATTTACGGCTCGACCACCGCCATACTCTTTCCTCGACATGGCCTCCAGTCGTTGCCGCAAGCGAGGCTTCACCAGAGAATTAACGCTAGGTAGATCGCGACTGATCTTTTCGAGCACTTTGTTCGAACCGTAAAGGATTCCAGCGCCAGGATCGGTCCCTTCCAGAGCCCAGAGCACCAAAGCATCTACTACCGAGTTGACGAGTTTCTCATTACCTGAGCGCCGCTCCAACTCTTGCGAAAGGAACACAAATACGGCCGGATCCTTGACATGCTTCGAAGATGTGATCAGCCTAGAAGAGCCAACATTCTTCAGGAAGTCGGTGTAATGTTGAAGGTGTTCCTCAAACGCAGAAATACCTGCCGGATCATCGTTTAGGTGAGCGATGATGTAACTGCCATCACGAATAATGACCGTTACGTCAAGCTCCTCGGAAAGATCCCTCTCGACTCTGTCCGAATACTTAACGGTCTGCGGCGTCAGATAGAATAAAACCTTTGGATCGCGACCGAATTCACGAAGCCGAGAGATCGTCCGACGAACTTTTCCACCGGTATCGGCCTCCACGCTTGCTTGATAATAAGTCTCCGGCCGTTCCGAGTCTTCGTAAAGATTTCCATCTCGCGCATCAGCTCCCCCATCCTTGACACCTCCAAGGGGGACGAAACGTGTCCCCAGCAGCGCCGAATAGAAAGCGATTGCGAAGCGTTCGAAAGGGAATCCTTCGACCTTATCCAACGCAATGCGAATCAAGTCGCCATGGATGCGCTTTTTCACGAGATCGCTCCCTTGCTTATTGTGGGGGCATATTACCGCAGAGTTCGACAACTTTGACCAGTCTTGGCGTATCCACACTACTCTTTTCTAGGTAACCCGTTAGTAGGCGGCGAGTGTGGCCTGAGAGCACCAGCCCTTGGTACCGGTCTCTGGCGTGTCGCAGACAGTCAACTGAGATCAACACTTGACACCCCGCAGCTTTCCGAGTGCGGGCGCCTGAAGGACGCCGGCCCCTTAAACCTCCTCTGATCTTGCTGCCACTATCTTGTTTTGAATTCGACCTTTCCGGTACTCATTCTGAAGTTCCCGTTCGAATACAGCGTAGGGCGGGCCTCGACATGGCTGCCACTGTACTTCTCTACATGCCGGATCTGGGCACCTCCCGGAACGGTGAAATCAATCAAGGCAATGGCGACCCAGTACGACAAGTTGCGGTTGTTGAATAGTGGCACCGTTACGGTTGAGCCCCGTCCGTCAGTGATGACTGCCTGGGCGCCGTAGGACTTGAACGATCCCGTCCCGTTCTCCACCGCGCTGTAGGCACACAGAAGGACGTAGCCCTGAAGGTCGGGGCGACGGATGGTGACCGTCTCGCGGCCCGGCACCCGGGAGTCGCCGTCCAGGGCGATGTAGGGCTGAACGGAGGGCGATCCGAGCTGGCGGTAATAGACGACCTGATCTGACTTGTTCGGGCGCTTGCCAGGTGGAGTGACAAGACTTCCAGGGACATAAAGGGCGTACAGGTCGAGGTCAGCGCCAGCTTGTCTTCGGGCTACGCTACCGCCGTTCCACTCAAGTGCGGCTGTCACGACGAGGCTCGGGTCGTCCTTGCGCATGTCAATGGTCGCCTGGCCGGCTTTGGTGAGGGCGACTTTCCCCAGCGGGACGAGAGAGCGAACCGGTGTAGTCGGCGGAACTGATGCAACCACCGACGAGATGTGCGGTATGTGGGTGGGGCGCGGCGCAGCACGTGTGTGCCGGGTCTGCGCCGCCGTCGCCGCGGATGAGTTCTGTGCCGTGGACGGCCCTGGGTCATCCACAACGATGCCGAAGTCCGAGGCCAGACCCGCCAGACCCGTGTCCCATCCCTGGCCTACCGCTCGTGCCTTCCAACTGCCTGCGCGTCTGTAGAGCTCGATGAGGATGGCCACCGTCTCGCGGTGCATGAGCGGGGGAGGAGCAAACGAGATTCGTGTGTTGCCGCACTCGATGACCGCATGGGGGGTGTTGCTCGCGTCGAAGTAGCGGGCCTGCAGTTCGGGGTCGATGCTGGCGACGATCTCAATGCGATCGACAGTCATGGGAGTCGCGGCCAGATCCGCGACGATTGTCTGCCCCTTCACTGCGATCCCGTCCTGCGACGAGTGGTTGTAGAAGACCAGATCGTCGTCACTTCTCACCTTGCCGTCCTGCCCTAGCAGAACAGCAGAGACGTCAATGCCCGTAGTGGGCGAGGCGAGGGTGACGCGACAGACCGCTGCGGACAAGACCGCGTTGCCGCCTTTGGGAAGAGTGGTAGTCATGAGTGCCCTCTCACGGTGGTGCGTACATCGTGGTGTCCCTGGCCGACCCGTGTAGGACAAACAGTGATTTCCTGTGGTGAAGCACCTCCAAGGCGATCAGGTTCCTGAGGTGGCAACGCGTGTACCGATGGTTCTGCCGCTCGTCTCAGTTTCCGTCTCATTCACCCCCGTTCACGGCCGTTCAGGCGAGACCCGAAGCCGTCCCCGCGTCGGCAGTCAGCCGCCCATGAACCCAGGTGAACGCCCCTGCACACAACCCCCCGCCCCACCAACACAGTTGGAAAGCGTGTTGGGGGCAACCCCTCACGAGTTCGAATCTCGTATCCTCCGCCAGTGCCTCACCGGGCACGATGTCGAAGGGCCCCACCGCGAGGTGGGGCCCTTCGACGTTGCCCTCAGGCCCGTTGTCCTGGTTTTTGTCCATGGCGGGTGTTCCCTGGGCGTCACAGTGGCTCGGCCCGGGCCGGCTCCATGGCGGCGACGTAGTTCGTGGTAAGTCGTACGGCCTGTCGGGAAGAGCGGTAGAACTTGGCTTCGCGTCTTCGTGGGTGATCGTCTGGCTTCGTCCGACTTCGGGGGATCTCGATGAGCAAGTGGCGGGTCGTGCTCTGGCCTCTGGTGATCTTCTGCTCCGGGTATGCCGCGTTGCTGGTCTTCTGGGGTTTCGGGGATCAGCCGTCAGGGCTTCCCGGGCTCTTTGTCTTTCGGAGTGCCACCTGGGGGGACGGGCTGCTCCTCCCGCTGTTGGCGTTGTGCCTGCGGGTGCTGACCCTGCGGCTGCGAGCCACCGAGGCGACGCCGGTGAGGCGACGCGGGACCGTCGCCCTTGTGGCTCTTGCGGGCGCCGCTCTCGGGTTCGCGGTGGTTCTGACCTGGTTCCTGGACGACCATCCGGGGCTCAACTGGACGAATCCCAGGCCTCATTACTTCAATGCCGCGGGGAAGTACCACGCGGCCTTCCTCGTCCTCGCCAGTGCCGCCTTCGCGGGCCTGGGCGCCGACCTCGTAGTGCACCTGCGCCGCGCGGGAACCGCCGCCGTCAGAAGGACGCTGACCTCGTCGTGGGCGTGCGTGGCGCTGGCCTGCATGGCCGGATACGGATACCTGGGAGTCCTGGACGGCTCGAGAGGCGAGGCGACTGCCGGGAGCACGGTCTCGCTGGCGGTCATCGCCGTCGCCGCGGCCGTCGTCGTCGCGGTGTTCCTCCTGCGGGGTGGATCGGGTCCCGCGTACGTCAACACCCTCGTCGTCGCGCTGATCCTCACCGTCTTCACCGTGGTCTTCGCCCTCGCCCATCCGCACATGAGCGCCCTCACCTATGCCGCGCTGGTGAGTGCCGTCCTCTCGGGACTGGGGCTGACCGCGACGACGGAGTCCGGCAGTCACGTCTCCGCTGTGGAGGCTCTGGGGGTGTGCGGCCTCTTCGGTACGACGACGGTGTACGTCTCCACCGCGCACTCGGACAAGCTCTGGATGGCGGTCGCGGCCGCGTTCCCCGCGACGGCCGGCGCCGTCGCCCTGCGCTGGCTCCGGGCGAACGTCACTCACATGCCCCACCAGTCACCGGTGTCCGGGGAATACGGAATGGCCGCCGGCATCTCCACGTGCCTGCTCCTGTCGTCCATGTTCGCCGCCTGGATCAGCGAGCGGGCGGGGGACGAATACATCACCGGCGGATTCATTCTCACGGTCGTCGGGGCGGTGCTGGGCGGCGTCTTCTTCCAGTACTTCAAGTCCGACTTCACCAAGCTCATGCAGCTCGAGGGCGATCCGACCGGCCGATCCGAGGGGCAGCAGGCGAGCCCGGCCCAGTCACAGGCCGCGCGGAGAGTGTGGATCAGGCTCGCCAGTTACAGCCTCGCCGCGTTCTCCGGCATGCTCGTGCTCTCGATCTCCCTGGCTCCGTCGCTGGGATGGCGCCCGGGCGGCGCGGGGCTCCGGTGGACCCTGGTGTTCAGCGCTCTGGGAATCGCCGTCCTGATGGCGGCCCTGATCGCCAAGGCACTGTCCACCGCCTCCAGACCGCATCAGGACTGGCAGCGAAGAGAAGCTCCGCCGAGGACGGACACACCGGCTCGGGTGTGTGCCGTCGGCGGCACGCTCGTATTCATCGTCGTGGGTACCGGCGTCGCACAGGAGGGCGTGTTCAACGGACTGGCGGCGGTGCAGGCCGTCATGATCGCCTTGTTCGCGACGGAGGGCGTTCTGGGCAATGGACTCTGGCTGCACGTCGGCAAGTCGACGCCCGCCTCCAGATCCGCCGTAGCCGTCGTCACCCTCGCCGTGGGAGTGACCGTCTATTGGTCCTTGACCGGCCTGATCCGGCCGGACGGTCGTGGTGCCCACCTGGGGCAGTCGCTGTCCGCGTGGCTGTGCTGCGCCGTCCTGGTCTTCGTCCTCGTCGTAGCCACCACCTCGGCGGTGTACGTGGCCGGCGGACGGGCCTACTGGACGGACTATCCCCCGGCCAACAACGTGATGCAGGACGCCTTCCTGCTGGCTGTCCTCTGGCTCACGCTCGGCTGGCTCCCGCAGACCGTCCTCACGCATGTTCCGGCATCGGCGACCGAGCGGTGGGCGGCCGTGGGCACCCTCCTCGCCGGCTTCATGCTCACCTTCTGTCCTCCCTTCCTGTGGACGCTGGAGAACAACGACACCCATGTCTGCAGGCAACGTCTGCGGCGCGGGGCCACCGCCCCTCCATGGCCGACCTTCTCCGACTCCTCCTTCACCCGCATCACTCACCTCAGGGGGCGAATGTCTGATTTATACACGTCTGTGGCAACGCACGAGCACGATGCCGACGGACAGGAGCCTGACTCCGACGTCTTCCTGGTGCGGCTCAGCGGGCATACGGCCGCGCAGAACTCGATCGCCCTACTGCTCGCGCTGGTCTCCCTGATCGGGGCCGTGGGGATGACAGCCGGTTTCACGGGTGAGAGCGAACACGGATGAGCAGTGATGAGCGCCGGCGGAGGGAACGAAGCGGTCCGTCCCGGCTCTTCGGGGAGTAGCGTGAGGTCATCGGGAGTACTTCGCGCACCGGCCCCGATGCCGGTGTCGTTCCCGGTGAGCCACGACACCGGGTCACTGTGCCGCCGCAGGGGTCCGGAGACAGGTTTGCGCGATGTCCGCGTCCAGCTCTCACTCCCCGCTGCGGGCCGTCCCGTTCAGGGCCCCGATCGCACGCCTCGCGCTGAAGTCCGAGAGCCGTTCCGGTGGGTCCGCCGGGTTGGACGGTGCGTGGTGGCCCCGTACCCGCGACCTGGTGGGTGAACTCTCCGCGCTGGCCGATGTGTTGGACCCGCTGTGGGGGCGGGTCACCCGGATCGCGGTCAACCCCCGCAGCTGGCCCATTCTGCCGCCGCGGATCTTCGTCAACGGGCATGTGGTGAAGGTGGGTTGGTTCGCCGCGGAGCAGCTCGACCCGGACCAGATCCTGCTGTTGTCCGGTACCTCCGGTCGCTGGGACCTGCTGGTGGTTCCGCCGGAGACCGACGCGCCCGTGGCCCTCCGTCTGATGGCCGCCGCGAGTACGGACACCGGTCCGGCGGCGCTGTCCGCCGGCGCGCTCATGGCGGCCGAGGGGGTCAGCAGCAGCGAAAGCCCGGGGGCAGGGCCCGACGACTGGTGCGTCGCGGGTCAAGATGCCGTCGCCGTGGCCGTTGCCGTCGCCCTTCCTGTCCCCGGCCATACCCCCGTCTCCGGCCCCGCCTCCCCGTACGGGCGCATTCAGCCCCCCGCCCCGGGGATGTGACCGCCGTGGTCACCGCCCTGGCCGTAAGTGCCCTGCTGATCACGGTCGTTGCCGGGACGCGGCTGTTCTGCCGGTTCGACGCGCGTCACGGCGGACGCGTCGCCCGCCGCGGCCGGGCGGCAGCAACAGCAGCAGCCCGAGGCGGGTCCGGTCACCTATGACCCCGCCACACCCAGCCCAGCCCTACCTTCTCGGCCAGCCGTACCCTCTCGCCCCGCCCCACCTTCTCGCCCGGCCCGCCCCTCTCACCCAGGCCCACCCACTCGCCCAGCCCAGCCCTCTCGCCCTGCCCAGCCCTCTTGCCGAGGCCTACCACCTCGCCGAGGCCCGCCGTCTCACCGAACCACCCCACCACCCCATCCCCTCACACGTGATCCGCAGCAGCCGCCTCCATCAGCCGTTCCGCCTCCTCCGCGGTCGTGTCCGGAGGGATCACCAGCAGGTCCCAGCGGCCTCGGCCGGGGGTCAGCAGGACGATGGTGTGGGCCGCGGACGCGCCAAGGCTTCGGTGGAGTTGTACGGAGCGGTTGGCCACCAACATGGCGTCGGGGACCTCGGACCACGTCGAGCCGTTGACCGTGACGCTCGTGATGTGGCCCCACTTGCGCGGCAACCCGGCCAGCAGCTTGGGGAGTTCGCTGAGCAGGTCGTACGAGCGGGGCCACCACGCTCCGTCGATGGGGCGGGGATTGCCGCTGGGCGCGGCGAGTCTCAGGCGCAGGACAGGATGGGAGGGAAGCGGGGGCTGCAGTGCGGTGGTCATGAAGGCTCCTGTCAACTGCCGTACAGGGATCAACTGCCGTACAGGGATCAACTGCCGCACGGAGTGCAACTGCCGTGCGTAGTGCAACTGCCGTGCGGAGACGGGTCGTCGGCGTCAGGTGCGGCGCGCTTCCACGCGGTCCTGGCTCGGCCAGCGCACGTCGTGCACCCAGCCGAGGCGCTCGAAGAGGCGGATGACCTCGGCCGAGAGGTCGATCTGGCCCCGGTCGACGCCGTGCCGGGCGCTGGTGGGGTCGGCGTGGTGGAGGTTGTGCCAGCTCTCGCCGAAGGAGAGCAGGGCGAGCGGCCACAGGTTGGTGGCCCGGTCGTGGCGCCTGGTGCGGAACGGGCGCTCGCCGATCATGTGGCAGAGGGAGTTGACGCTCCACGTGACGTGATGGAGCAGCGCTATGCGGACAAGTCCCGCCCACAGCAAGGCCGTTACGCCGTACAGCCAGCTGCCGCCGATCGCCCAGCCGAGCCCGAACGGCAACGCGAGCGTGGCCACGCACAGGAGCGGGAAGGCGCGGGAGACCGACCGGATGTCGGGGTCGGCCAGCAGGTCGGGGGCGTAACGCTCGGGCGGTGTCTCGTCGTTGCGGAACAGCCAGCCCACGTGCGCGTGCAGCAGGCCCCGCAACTGGCCCGTCAGATGCGTGCCGTAGCGGTACGGGGAGTGCGGGTCGCCGGGGCGGTCCGTGAAGGCGTGGTGGCGGCGGTGGGTGGCGACCCAGCCGATGACATCGCCCTGGAAGCTCATGGAACCGGCGATCGCCAGCGCTATGCGCAGGGGGCGGGCGGCCCGGTAGCCGCCGTGGGTCAGACCTCGGTGGAAGCCGACCGTGACGCCGAGGCACGTGATTGTGTAGAGGGCCGCCGCGAGGGCGATGTCCACGGGGTGGATGAGGCTGCCCCACAGCAACCAGCCGGCGAGGGCGATCGCCACGAACGGGAGCACGACGATCACCGCGGTGATCGTCACGTAGATCCGCGCGGCGCCGTCACGGGGAGGCGCCGGGTCCTCCGCCGGGAACGGGGACGTCCCGTCGTAGACCTGGGGCGACGGGACCGGATCCTCCGGTGCGACCGTCGTGGGGGTGGGAGAAGTGAGCGGCATGCGTGGCTCCTCGGCCTGGATGCGTATGGCGCGGCCGGGGTCACGGGCAGCCCCTGTGAGGACGGGTGGCTCAGGGCCTGTCCGGCGGATCATCCCGGCGTCGCAGGCCCTGGTGCGGAGGAAACGCTCCGGCGGACTCGCTCAAGCTCCGGGACGACGGTCCCGGGCCGGTCCGAGTTCCGGCATACGAAAAACCCTGATCGCCTCCACCGTACTCCCGCCCGTGTAACAACCGCGTCTGCTCGACGGCGGCCGTGCGGCGGCGAAACGCGGCGGCGCGGGCCCGACCGACAGCGACCGACAGCGACCGAGAGAAAAGCGGTGCTCGACCATGTACGACCAGACACGCGCCCAGCAGCCCTCCGACCAGCCCCGCGGTGTATCAGGACGCCGGACCTCGGGCCCCGAACCGCTCTTCCCGCCGGGTGAGCGGGAGAAGATCGTGCAGCGGCTCGGCCGGGCCCTCAACACCTTCCCGGACGCTCCGCACGAGTCGCTGGAGGAGGCCGAGGGTGCCTTCGACGAAGCCGTCGCCCAGGTGATGGCCGTCCTCGCCGAGCAGCGGCAGACACTTCGCGCGAGTTGGCAGGGGCAGCATCCCGAGGGTCACCAGGGTCACGAAGGTCCCGAAGAGCCCGAGGATCCCGAGAGCCGGGCCGCCGAACTCCACCTCGCCCTGCGGCAGTACCGGGAGCTCATCCAGCGGCTGCTGCGGCTCTAGATGGTCGCCGTCGGCGCTTGTCCCGGTTCTCCGAAAACGCCAACCCTCCTCGTGGACACGGTCAACGCCCGTGTCCCCGAATACCGCGAGCGCACCCGCCGTATCGCCGACTCGCTCGCGTCGGCCGGCTCCCGGCTCGTCCTGTGCGGC
>NZ_JBSFLV010000134.1:0-24504 GCF_053599215.1 Streptomyces sp. NPDC001002
GGGCATCCCCGCGGTGATCTTCGGCGCACGCCGGCGCGGCTCGGGCGGAGGGGCGTCGGCCGCGGACTAGGCCGGCGGCTCGGCGCTCAGCGCCGCGAACATGGTCTCGAAGTAGCGCAGCGGGCGGGGCGTGAAGCGGTCGCGCTCGGCGGTGCTTCTTCTCCGTACGCAACGGACCGGCGACGACGACCGGCCGGTGTCCCGCCGAAGACCCGTGGGGAGGGCCGTCGGCGGGGCCGGGCGGGGAGAGCGTCCGACACGGGACCAGGGGGGAAGTGCCCGTGCTGGACAGGAGGGTTCCGGGAGACGCGGGCAGTGCCGCGCGGCGGGATCCGGCGCCACGGATCCGAGGGAAGCCAGGGGCAGTTCTAGACCTGGGTGTCGGTCAACGTCAATAGCCAGTAAGGGAGTTGACGATCGTTCAAAGACCAGGCGGGGGACGCTTCGTGACCCTGGCGCACAGATGACACATAACCAACACTCTTTTTGCACAACTCCCTTGACCACAAAATGTAACCACCGGTAACTTCCTCGGCGGCTACTGCGGAGTACGAGTAAGCCCTTGCGCCCACCGGGAGCAGTGAGGAGCGTGCGCCGCAGCCGCTGTCCGCGCCAGGACAACGTGCCGTGATGCCCAACCCGCACTGACTATGCACATGGGAGCAGAAATGGCCTCGTCCGCCGACAACACCCCCGAGAACCCCGAAAGCGGTTCCTCGACCGAACCCGCCAGACGCGGCCGGGTCCGGATGCGGCGCGCCGCCGTGATGGCGGTTCCCGCCGTCGCGGTCACCGCCGGCCTCGCGATCCTCACCGCCGAGGGCGCCCTGGGCGTGCAGTTCTCGATCTCCGGCATGCCCTTCACGGTCACCGCCAAGTCGCTCGACGGCACCGGCTTCGAGCAGTTCGGCGACCTGGACAACATGATCCCGAACAGCCCGAACGAGGGCGACACCGGCGGCCAGGTGCTGATCGTCACCTCCGCGATCAAGAACGCGACGCTCGACAGCCTCTGCCAGAGCGTCGACCTCGGCGGCATCAACCTGCTCATCAAGGCGGGTTCCGGCGCGACGAAGGTCACCGCGAGCGACCTCACCACCGACTCCACCGAGCTGTCGGGTGACGCGGCCTTCAACAACATCGAGATCGGCAACGACGCCAGCACGCTGACCAAGGCCGGGGTGCAGGGCAAGAAGGGCGTCTTCAGCCAGCAGGCCGACACCGTGCACATCGCCAACCTGCGGCAGACCAACTACGCGACCACGGCCGGGGTGTTCAAGCTGCCGGGCCTGAAGCTCAGCTTCAGCGACACGGGTTGCTGATGAAGGGCCGTTCGACGCAGGACGTGCGGTCCGCCTTCCGTGACTGGCGGGCCGCCCGGCCGTTCTGGGGCGGGCTGCTGCTCGCCCTGGGCGGCGCCGAGATCCTGGTCACCGAGAAGGTCTCGCTGAAGGTCGCCATGCACATCGGCATGCAGGGCCTGACCGGCTATCTGCTGCCCGCCCTGATGGTGCTGTGCGGCCTGTTGACGCTCTTCAGCCCCGCCCAGCGCCTGTTCTACTCGATCGTCGGCATCCTGGCCGCCCTGGCCAGCTGGGTCACCTCGAACCTGGGCGGCTTCTTCGTCGGCCTGCTCCTCGGGGTCGTCGGCGCCAGCATGATCTTCGGCTGGCTCCCGGAGCAGGAGCCCCGGGTCAGCCGCCGGCGCCGCAGGAAAGAGGCACGGGCGGCGAAGGCGGCCGTCCAGCTGTAACCCCTCGGCCGCTTCCTCGACTGCGGGTCCACGTCCGTGGGCCCGCCGGTCGCGCGCTCCCCTGGGCCCTCATTGCCGAGGGTCCCTTCGGCATGCCCGTCGAGCCCGTCCGCTCCGTGGCCGGTGAGGCTCAAGTGGTTTGCGATGTGCGGGAGTTGACGAAGAACCCGAGTGACCCGACCCCCGACGAGAGGAGCGGACACCATGCCCGACGACAGCACCCCGCCGGCCGGCCGCATCGACACCGGGACCGCGCACGCCGCGCGGATCTACGACTACATCCTCGGCGGCAAGGACCACTACCCGCCGGACCGCGAGGCGGCCGACGCCATGTGCCGGGAGTGGCCCGCCCTGCCGATCCACATGCGCGCCAACCGCGACTGGCTGAACCGCGCGGTGCGCTGGCTCGCCGAGGAGGCGGGCGTACGCCAGTTCCTCGACATCGGCACCGGCCTGCCCACTTCGCCCAACATCCACGAGATAGCCCAGGCGGCGGCCCCGTCGTCCCGGGTCGTCTACGTCGACAACGACCCGCTCGTCCTCGAACTCTCCCGGGATCTGCTCGCCGGCACCCCCGAGGGCCGCACGGCGTACATCGAGGCGGACATGCGCGACCCGGCGGCCGTCCTGGACGCGCCCGCCTTCCGCGACACCCTCGACCTGACCCAGCCGGTCGCCCTCACCGTCGTCGCGATCGTCCACTTCCTCCTCGACGAGCACGACGCCGTCGGCATCGTCCGCCGCCTCATGGAGCCGCTCCCGTCCGGCAGTTACCTGGCGATGTCCATCGGCACGGCCGAGTTCGCGCCCGCCGAGGTCGGCCGGGTCGCCCGCGAGTACGCGGCCCGCGACATGCCGATGCGGCTGCGCACGTTCACCGAGGCGAACGAGTTCTTCACGGGGCTGGAACTCGTCGATCCCGGCATCGTCCAGGTCCACAAGTGGCACCCGGACGGCACGGACTCCGGCGAGATCCGCGACGAGGACATAGCCATGTACGGGGCAGTGGCCCGTAAGCCCTGATGTTCCCGCCACCTGGAACCCGCGCTGTCCCGCTGGCCGGAACATCATCACGATGGGGCGTCGACAACTCACTCCAAGTGGCTGCTCACTTGACTACCGGTGGTCACACACGATTGGCTCCGGCGAGCGAGAGTCACCCGGTCGGCGTACTACGCAGCGAACGCCGCCCGGAAGGCTCCTTCTCGCCGTTCCTCCAGCTCTGCGCACAGCGAGGTGCCGCACCCTCATGAACACACCCCCACCCCCCGCGTCCCACAGACTCCCCCGCGCCGCCGCCCTGGCTGCCGTGGTCGGGCTGCTCGTGGCCGGCTGCTCCTCCGGCGGCGGGTCGGACTCCGGCCTGGACTCCGCCGGCAAGGCGGGCAGCGGGCTCAAGATCACCCTGGTCACGCACGGCGGCAAGGGCGACGCCTTCTGGGACCTGGTGCGCAAGGGGGCGGAGGCCGCCGCCGCGAAGGACGGCGTCCGACTGACGTACGCCAGCGACCCGGACCCGACGGGCCAGGCCGAACTGGTGCGGGACGCGGTCCGCGACAAGGTCGACGGCATCGCGCTGACCCTCGCCAAGCCGCAGGCCATGACGGGTCCGGTGGCCCAGGCGAAGGCGGCGGGCATCCCCGTGGTCGGCCTCAACTCCGGTATCGACGCCTGGCAGTCCGTGGGGCTGCTGGAGTACTTCGGCCAGGACGAGAGCGTGGCCGGCCGGGCGGTCGGCGACAAACTGGACGACCTCAAGGCCAAGCACGCCCTGTGCGTCATCCACGAGCGGGGCAACGTCGCCCTGGAGGCGCGCTGCGCCGGAGTGAAGAAGACCTTCGCGGGCCAGACCGACATGCTCTACGTCGAGGGCACCGACTTCGACGCGACCGAGGCCATGATCACGGCCCGGCTGCGGCAGGACCCGACGATCGACGAAGTCATCGCCAACGGCGCGCAGTTCGCGCTCACCGCGGTCAAGTCCGTGAAGTCGGCGGGCAGCAGGGCCCATGTCGCGACCTTCGATCTCAACAGTGACCTGGTCAAGGCCGTGCAGAGCGGCACCGTACAGTTCGCGGTGGATCAACAACCGTATCTGCAGGGCTATCTGGCGGTGGACTCGCTGTGGCTGTACAAGACCAACGGCAACGTCAGCGGCGGCGGGGTGTCCCCCGTACTGACCGGCCCGGCGTTCGTGACCAGGACCAACGTGGCCTCGGTGGCGAAGTACGCGGCCGCCGGCACCCGTTGACGGACACATCCGTTCCGGTTGTCGGCTCCGATTCCGTGACCTGCGCCACGTGCGGTCACTTGTGCGGATAGCATCCTGAACACCCCTTGTCCCCTTTCCCGTTCCCGCCCCGCTGATCGCCTAGGACGACGATGTCTCCACGGACAGGTGCCCGGCGCCGTCTCGGCTCCATACGTCTCTCCCTGATCCTTCTGGCCCTGGTGCCGAGCGTGACGCTCGCCGCCGTGTGGGGCGTGACGACGACCCAGATGTTCGCCGAGGGGTTGCGGCTGCGCGGACAGACGGACCTGAGCCGCTCCACCGGCGCGATGGGCACCGACGCGACGCTCGCGCTGCAGCGGGAGCGCAGTCTGTCGGCCGTGTGGCTGGCCGGCGCTCCGGCGGGTTCGCGGGAGGCGCTCGACAAGCAGCGCGCGGAGACCGACCGGGCGGTGGCCAAGCTGGTCCGCCAGTCGGACGCGATCCAGAACGCGCCCTCGCGCATCTCCGACCGGCTCTACTCGGTCCTCGGTTCGGTGGGCAGCCTGGAGTACTACCGCGGTCAGGTCGACAAGCCGGCGGACATCACCGCCGAGCAGTCCCTGGACCAGTACAGCTCGATCATCGACGACCAGATCCACGCCTTCCAGGAGCTCTCCCAGGTCGACGACGGCGACCTCACCTCGCAGGCCGGACCGCTGGTCGCGCTGGAGCACGCGGCGGAGCTGGTCTCCCAGGAGGACGCGCAGCTCACCCTGGCCTTCCCGGCCGGGCACTTCGACGCCGCGTCCTGGACCGCGTTCACCAAGGTCGTCAACACCCGCCGGTGGCTGGTCTCGGACCAGATCGTCCCCTCGCTGCGCGGCAGCGCGAAGACGGAGACCGAGAAGATCCTGCAGAGCCCCGCGTGGCGGACCCTCCAGAGCATCGAGGACCGGGTGCTCACGGCCCGGCCCAAGGGCGCCGAGGGGAACGTGGCCCTGCCGAACGAGGCGAAGGAGTGGCGGGCCGCGCTGATCGAGGTCGGCGACGAGTACGGGAAGCTGATCCAGCGCCAGACCACCGGACTGCTCGACCGCAGCTCCGACAAGGCGGACAGCCTGCTGATCACCGCCGCCTCGCTGAGCCTGGGCGGCCTGGTCGCGCTGCTGCTGTGCGTGTTCATGTCCTGGCGGATCACCCGCTCGCTCTCCCGCCGGCTGCGCGGCCTGCGCGAAGCCACCCTGAGCCTGGCCGAGGAGCGGCTGCCGGACGTGGTGGCCCGGTTGGACCGCGGCGAGACGGTCGACGCGGATCTCGCGACCCCGCCGCTGGACTACGGCGACGACGAACTCGGCCAGGTGGCAAGGGCGTTCAACAAGGCGCAGCGCACCGCGGTGCACACCGCGGTCGAACTCGCCGACACCCGGCGCGGGTTCCAGAAGGTCATCCTCGGCATCGCCCGGCAGAGCCAGAACCTGGTCAACCTCCAGCTCACCAAGCTGGACACCCTGGAGCGCCGGCACAACGACCCCGACGTCCTCAAGGGCCTGTACGAACTGGACTCCACGGCCAGCCAGTTGCGCCGGTACGAGGAGAACCTGGTCATCATCAGCGGTGAGCAGCCGCGCCGCAGCTGGCGGGAGCCGGTCGCGCTGATCGACATCCTGCGCAGCGCCGTCGGCGAGGTCGCCGAGTACCAGCGGGTGGAGGTGCACACCGACGAGGACGTGTACCTCGCGCCGCCCGCGGTGGCCGACGTGATCCACCTGCTGGCCGAGCTGATCGACAACGCGACCGTATACTCCCCCGCCCCTGCCCCGGTCGGCGTGCGCGCCGCGCTGGTCGCCAAGGGCCTGGCCATCGAGGTCGAGGACCGGGGCCTGGGCATGTCCGAGGAGGAATACGCCTCCCTCAACGCCCAGTTGGCGCAGCCGCCGCAGTTCGACGTGGTGGCGCTCGCGGACGACCTGCGCCTGGGCATGTTCGTCATCGCCCGGCTCGCGACCCAGCACGGCATCGCGGTCACCCTGCGCCCCTCGCCGTACGGCGGCACGACGGCGATCGTGCTGCTCCCGCACGACATCGTCGTACAGGACGTACCCGAGAACCCGGCCGTGTCCGACGTCTCCGACGTACCGGCCGTGCCCGCACCGCGGGCGGCGCCGGAGCGGGACGACGCCCGGGAGGAGAGCCACAGCCATGCCGAGGAGAGGCCCTCGCAGGACGTACGGGAGCCACGTCCCGCTCCGGCGCGCGGTGCGCCGTCGGCCGTCGTCCGCGCCGAGGGGCTGACGCCGCTCCCCCGCCGGGTCCCGCAGACCAGTCTGGCCGCCGAGCTGCGCGAGGAGGCGGCGCCCGCCGAAGAGGACGCCGACGGCGACGAGTTCACCGCCGATCGCGCCGCGTCCTCGCTCGCCGGATTCCAGCGCGGCACGCTCCAGGCACGTGACGACGACACCGAGGAGCGGTACGACCGGGAGGAACCGTCCGCGCCGCCGGCACCGGGTGCGCAGGTTCCCGCGGGCGGTACCCCCGTCACCTCGACTCCGCCCGCCGCCGACAGCTGACGAAGGACACCGCCATGACACGCCCGATTCCCGCCACGCACACTCAACTGGACCAGCTGCTGACCGGACTGGTGGACCGGGTCGCCGAGGTGAACCACGCCGTGGTCCTCTCCGAGGACGGGCTGGTGGTCAGCAAGTCGACCGGGTTCCTGCGCGACGACGCCGAACGCCTCGCGGCGACCGCGTCGGGGCTGATGAGCCTGAGCAAGGGCGTCTCCATGGACTTCCGCGGCGGCCCCGTGCGGCAGGCGCTGATCGAGATGGCGCACAGCTATCTGATCCTCACCGCGGCCGGGCCCGGCGCCCACCTGGTCGTGCTCACCAGCCAGGGCGCGGACGTCGGCGTGGTGGCGTACCAGATGAACATGCTGGTGAAGAAGATCGGCGAGCACCTCAGCGCGGCCCCGCGGGCGGGCATCGGGCCCACCGCCGACACCGGCGCGTGAGGTGAGCGGAGGCGACACGGCGGGCCGGCTGGTACGGCCGTTCACGCTGACCGGCGGGCGGACCTCGCCCAGCCGCGCCGACTTCACCCTCATCACGACCGTGACCGCGGTGGACCCGCCGCCGACCTGGGCCACCCGGTCACAGCCCGAGCACCAGCGCATCCTGCGCCGGTGCGCCGAACCGATCGCCGTCGCGGAGCTCGCGGCCCTGCTCGACCTGCCGGTGAGCGTGGTCGTCATCATGCTCTGCGACCTGCTGGAGGAGGGCTGGATCACCGCCCGCCCGCCGCACCCCGTCTCCCGGACCCCGGACCTGGACCTGCTGCAGAAAGTGAGGGACGGCCTTGGCCGGCTCTGACGCCATCACCCGGACGGCACCCGACACGGTCAAGATCCTGATCGCCGGGGGGTTCGGTGTCGGCAAGACCACCATGGTCGGCGCGGTCAGCGAGATCGTCCCGCTGCGCACCGAGGAACCGCTGACCTCGGCGGGCCTGCACGTCGACGACCTCGACGGCATCGAGGAGAAGACGGCCACCACGGTGGCGCTCGACTTCGGCCGCATCACCATCAGCCAGGAACTGGTCCTGTACCTGTTCGGTACCCCGGGCCAGCAGCGCTTCTGGTTCATGTGGAACGACCTGGCCATCGGCGCCCTCGGCGCGGTCGTCCTGATCGACGTCCGCCGCCCCGAGTCCAGCTTCGCCGCCATCGACTTCTTCGAACGCCGGGGCATCCCCTTCGTCGTGGGCGTCAACGGCTTCCACGGCAGCCACCCCTACCCGGCCGAGGAGATCCGCGACTCGCTGGCCCTGCCGGACCATGTGCAGGTGCTGCTGTGCGACGCGCGGGAACGCGGCTCCTGCCGGGACGTGTTGATCGCCCTGATCGACCAGCTGATCGCCACCGCGTCCGGCTCCGACGGGACCGGCCGGCTCACTCGTCAGGGCCCGTGAGGGGCTGATCGGAGGGCGCGACGAGCCGGGCCGTGAGGTCGGGCTCGGCCATCTCCGGGTCGAAGGGGAACATCGGGCGGCGGATGCGGTGATGGCCCAGCCGGGTCAGGTCCTGGTCGACACCGCCCGGGGTGAGGGCCATCTTCCAGTCGGCCGCCATCGCGAACAGCTCGGGCTCCAGGTAGCCGATCTTGACGACGACGAGATCCGCCTGACGAGGTGTCAGGTCCAGGTCGGTGAAGTCGTGTTCGTGGTGGTACGGCTTCCGCAGCCGGGTCAGGATCACGTGCACGCTGCCGACCTTCAGCACGACCTCCGTCCCGGCGTCCCGGTCGCCGTGCCGGATCGCGTGCACCACACCGGTGAGGGTGAGGGGCCCGGCGTGCCGGTCGTCGACCTCCGCGCCCGCGGTGACGGTGACGGTCGCCCCGATGCCGGCCCGCTCGGCCGCGTCGACGGCGGCGGGTCCCGGCAGGGAGGCGTAGATCGCGACCGGGCCGGTGTCGTCCTTGAACTCCGGCCGGGACAGCAGGTGTTGGAGACCCCACGTCACGTCTCCCGCGCCGCCCGCCGTCGGGTTGTCGCCCGTGTCGCTGACGAAGTAGGGGCGGGCGGCGGAGGCGAGGGCCGCGTCGAGACACTCGTCCAGGGTGCCGGTGGGGGCGACGAAGGCGAAGTCGTGCCGTGCCGCCCAGAAGCCGCGGGCGAGGTGTTCGGCGCCGGCCGCTACCGCTGGTCCGTCCGGTCCGGTGACCACGACCGCCGCCCGGTTGCGCGGCTCGTCGGCCCAGGCGTAGCCGACCCAGATCGCCGCGTCCGTCACGCCGTCGGCCGCCTCCACCTCCTCGACCGCCGCGTACACGCTCTTCGCGGGCTCGATCCGGGTCGAGGTCTGCTCACCGGCAAGCAGCACCGGTACCGGCACCCAGGCCTTGACCGGGCGGGGCGCGCCGCTCGTCAGGAGGTCGACGAGGTTGCGGGCGGCGCGTTCCTTGGTGTCCATGGCGTCCTCGTGCGGGGCCATGCGGTAGCAGGTGATCAGGTCGCTGCGGTGGACGAGTTCACGGGAGACGTTGCCGTGCAGGTCCATGGAGGTGGAGACGAGGACGTCCGGGCCGATCACTTCCCGTATGCGGGCGAGGAGTTCGGCCTCGGCGTCGTCCAGGCCCTCGACGGTCATCGCGCCGTGGATGTCGTACCAGAGGCCGTCGACCGGGCCCAACGCGCTTAGTCGGTCGAGGAGTTCGGCGGTCAGGTCGGCGTATGCGGACGCCGTCACCGTGCCGCCGGGGAGGGCCTTGCCGACGAGGGCTCCGCGCCACTCGGCGGCGGTACGGAGGTCGGTACCCGGGTTGAGGAAGGGGTAACGGGTGAGGACGTCCTGGCCCCGCTGTGGGTGGAAGGCGGGGGCCTCGGTGCGGGCTGGGGAGAAGGTTGAGGATTCGATGCCTAGGCCTGCGATGGCGATGACAGGAAGAGAAGACGGCAAAGGGGGCTCCGGGTTGCGTGTTGGCTGCTGGTTCGTCGTGGCTGGTCGCGCAGTTCCCCGCGCCCCTGGGGCGTCAGCGCACCGCTGATTGATTGGTGACCTTCTGAAGGGCCTGCGCCAAGGCGCGTTGGAGGGCGAACTGGCCCGCGCCCACCAGGCCCGCGTCCGCGCCGAGGCTGGCGCGCTCGATCACCAGGTGTTCCGTTACCAACGGGTGGCAGCCTTCGTAGAGTTGGCTGCGGACTGCCGCCACGAACGGTTCCAGGGTGGAGAGGATGCCGCCCAGGTACACGGCATCCGGGTTGAAGAAGTTGACGTTGGCGGCGAGTACTTGGCCGAGGTAGCGGCCGGCCTGGCGGACCGCGCGGGTCGCCTCCGGGTCGGCGTCGGAGGCGAGGCGTACGACGTCCTCGGTGGAGGTGACCGGCAGGCCCCGTTCGCGCAGGATGCGGACCAGGGCCGCGCCCGAGGCGACCGTCTCCAGGCAGCCGGTGTTCCCGCAGGAGCAGGGGATGTCGTGGGCGGCCTCGACCCGGACGTGGGTGATCTCGCCGGCCGCGCCGGTGCCGCCCCGGTAGAGGCGGCCGTCGGCGATGACGCCGGCGCCGATCGCAGTGCCGGTCTTGACCATGATCGACTGGCGGCGGCCGACGGGCTGGACGGTGTGCTCGCCGACGGCCATGCAGTTGGCGTCGTTCTCGATGGCCGCGGGGACGCCGAAGCGGTCGTCGAGCCAGGCGCGGACGGGGAAGCGGTTCCAGCCGGGCATCCGGGACGGGAGGGTGACGACGCCCTGCTCGACGTCGACCGGGCCCGGCAGGGAGAGCCCGACGCCTCGTAGCAGTTCCCGGCCGTGCTTGTCGGCCAGCGCCTCCAACGTCTCGGCCAGACCCGGCAGCGCCGCCTCCGGTCCGTCCGCCGTCGGGAACGGCACGGTGGAGACGTCGGTGATCCCGCCGCCCGGCAGGACGACACCCACGTGCGCGTGCCGGCCGCCGAGTTCGGCCGCCACCGCGAAGCCGTCGCTGCCGCCGAGCCGCAGCACCTTGCGGGGGCGCCCGCCCGCGGAGGCCACCGTGCCCTCCTCCGCGACCAGCCCGTGGTCGAGCAACTGGCCCACCGTGAACGAGATCGTCGAAGGCGCGGCGCCGAGCAGACCGGCCAACTCCGTGCGGGTCGCGGCCTGTCCGGAGGCGAGGAGTTCGAGGACCCGCTCGGCCAGTGAGGAGAAGCCCGCTGCGTGGCGCCGGGGCGGAGGGCTTTTTTCAACCATGAGCGAAGTAACTTCCGATCTCGACGGCCGGGGCGTCGAGAGTAAGCCTCACGGGCACCCTCCAGGGTTTTTTCAGAACAGCAGTAACAGGCTTTTTACAGCGGCACGCCTGTTTCTTCGCCACCACGAGTCGTTCACTGGGCTCACTCCGCCCCTCAGACCCTTTCGCCTTCGAGGAGAGCCATGTCCCCTGCTCGCACGAGACTCCTCACCGGAGCCGCCCTCAGCGCGGGCACGCTGCTGCTCGCGGGCTGTTCCGGGTCGAGCGGCACGTCGTCCTCCGGGTCGCACGACTCGATCAACTACGCGCTGCCCGCGAACTTCACGCCGAACTGGATCCTTCCGATCGGCACGGCCGCGCACCTCAACACCAACAACAAGTCCATCTCGAACGCGTTGTGGGAACCGCTCGTCGCCTACGACGGCTCCACCGGCACGGTCGGCTGGAACAAGAAGGGATCGGTGGCCACGGCCGCCGACTTCGCCGCCGACAACAAGAGCGTCACGATCACGCTCGGCGACCGGCACTGGAGCGACGGCAAGCCGATCACCTCCGCCGACGTGAAGTTCTGGTTCGACATCGTCAAGGGGAACAAGTCCGAGTGGGCGGGGTACAGCCCCGGCAAGGCGCCGGACAACTGGTCGTCCTTCAAGACCGTGGACGCCCGCCACTTCACGATCACCTTCGACCAGGCCTACAACCCGCAGTGGATGCTGGCCAACGAGCTGAGCCTGATCAACCCGCTCCCCCAGCACGTCTGGGACAAGGCCGGGGACGCCAAGCAGGACTGGACGTACCTCAACAACGCGGCGAAGAACATAGGCGGTTACGCCTCCAACGCCCTGTGGAAGACGATCAGCGGCCCGTATGCCGTGAAGTCCTTCTCGACGGCCGGCAAGGTCGTGCTCACCGCCAACAAGAAGTACGACGGCGGCGAGAAGCCCGGCATCCCCACGGTGAACCTGCTCCCCTTCACCACGGCGGACGCCGAGAAGAACGCGCTGCGGTCGGGGACCGTGGACTACGGCTACATCGAGGCGACCGACCTCGACCAGAAGGACAGCTTCACCGCGCAGGGTTACGAGGTGAAGCCGTGGTCCGGCTGGGCGATCACGTACATGCCGTACAACTTCAACAACCCGTCGATGGGCGCGGTGTTCAAGCAGCTGTACGCCCGCCAGGCGGTCCAACGCTCCATCGACCAGACCACGTTGGCGAAAGTCGTCTTCAACGGGACGGCGGTGCCCGGCTACGGGCCGATCCCGCAGGCCCAGACGTCCGACTTCGTGTCGTCGACGCAGAAGGCCAACCCGTACCCCTTCTCGACCTCGGCCGCCAAGTCCCTGCTGACCGGCCATGGTTGGACCGAGCAGGGCGGGGTGATGACCTGCACCAGCCCGGGCACGGGTGCCTCGCAGTGCGGTGAGGGCGTGGCCAAGGGGACGAAGTTCCAGATGCAGGTGCTGTCGCAGTCCGGTTCGACGGTGACCGACAACATGATGAGCGCGATCCAGTCCTCGCTCGCGAAGACCGGCATCAAGTTCTCCATCAAGACCGCGCCCGTCAACTCGGTGCTGTCGCAGACCCCGCAGTGCACGGCGAGCCAGTCGATCTGCAAGTGGCAGCTGTCCTTCTTCGGCACGATGGGCAGTTGGTACTTCAACGCCTTCCCGACCGGTGACTCGCTCTTCCAGACCAAGGGCGGCTCGAACTTCGGCAACTACGCCAACACGGCGGTCGACGAGCTCATCTCCGCGTCCACGACGTCGAGTTCGAACCAGGCCGTCCAGGAGTACAGCGCCGCACTCGCCAAGGATCTGCCGGTGATCTGGCTGCCGGAGCCCGACTACCAGATCTCCGTGATGAAGAAGGGACTCGGCGGCTTCTCGCAGGACTCGCTCGCCAACTTCCACCCCGCGCAGTGGAAGTGGACCAGCTGAGGCATGGAGACTCTCGGCTACCTGGCCCGACGGGTGCTCCAGTCACTCGTGGTGATCCTCATCGTCACGGTCGTGGTCTTCTGCCTGCTGCACGCGCTGCCCGGGGGTCCCGCGCGCGGGATCCTCGGCCCGCAGGCGACGGCCCAGCAGATCGCGTCCTTCAACCACGAACAGGAACTGGACCGCTCGTTGCCCGTCCAGTACGTCCACTATCTCGGCACCCTGCTCCACGGTGACCTCGGCACGTCGTACACGCTCAACGAGGCGGTCTCCAAGCTCATCGAGCAACGGCTCCCGAAGACACTGGTGTTGACGGTGCTGTCCGCGGTGGCCGGGCTGCTGCTCGCGATTCCGCTCGGCATGTGGCAGGCCGTGCGCCGCAACAAGCCGGCCGACTACGTGATCACGACGCTGAGCTTCGTCGCGTACTCGACGCCCGTGTACTTCCTGGGGCTGATCCTCGTGCTGGTCTTCACGCAGACCCTGCACTGGTTCCCCTCCCAGGCACCCCAAGGGGACACGCTGGCCGACGTGTTCGCGGATCCGGCGGGGCTCGTACTGCCGGTCGTCACGGGGGCCGCGTCCATGGTGGCCGTGTTCAGCCGGTACATGCGGGCCTCGACGCTGGAGAACCTCTCCGAGGACTACGTCCGCACGGCTCGGGCCGGCGGGGCTCGGCAGGGGGCGATTCTCTTCCGGCATGTGTTCCGCAACTCGCTGACGCCGGTGATCGCGATGCTCGGGTACTACGTGCCGGTGCTGTTCGGTGGGGCGCTGGTGGTGGAGCAGCTCTTCAACTACCCCGGGATGGGGCTGCTGTTCTGGAGTGCAGCTCAGTCGTCCGACTATCCGGTGCTGTTGGGGTGTGTGTTGGTCATTTCCGTGGCGACGGTGGTGGGCACGTTGCTCGCGGATGTCGTTCAACGGATCGTCGATCCACGTGTGAAGGCGAGCCGAGCATGAGTGTTCAAAGTGCGGGCCGGTGGGGGTTGATCGCGCAGTTCCCCGCGCCCCTGGCCGCTGCGCGCTTCGCGCGCAACCGGCTCGCTGTTGCCGGGCTCGCTGTCGTTGTTCTGTTCCTCCTCTTCTGCTTTGTCGGGCCTCTCCTCTACTCCACCGACCAGACCCACACCGACCTCACCCAGGTCAACCTCGGCCCCAGCGGCTCCCATTGGCTCGGAACGGACGCCGTCGGACACGACGAGCTCGGGCGGTTGATGTACGGGGGCAAGGTCTCGTTGCTCGTCGGGCTGGCGGCCGGGATCCTCGCCACCGTCATCGGGACGCTGTGGGGTGCCACCGCGGGGTATGCCGGCGGTTGGCTGGACGCGGTGATGATGCGGATCGTGGATGCCGGGATCGCCATCCCCGCGTTGTTCATCCTGCTGGTCGTCTCCGCGATCACGACTCCGGACACGCTCGGGCTGATCATCGTGCTCGGGTTGGTGTCCTGGCTGGTGCCGTCCCGGCTCGTGCGGGCCGAGACGCTCACGCTCAAGAGCCGGGACTACGTGCTGACGTTGCGGGCGACCGGCGGCACCCACGGGCGGGCCATCCGGCGGCACATCCTGCCGAACTCGGTGTCGACGATCGTCGTCGCGGCCACCTTCCAGGTCGCCGACGCGATCCTGCTCGTCGCGTACGTCTCGTATCTCGGCCTGGGTGTCCAGCCGCCCAAGACCGACTGGGGCGGCATGCTGTCCGCCGGACTGACGGCGGCGTACTCCGGGCGCTGGTGGCTGATCGTTCCGCCGGGTCTCGCGATCATCCTCGTCGTGTGCGCGTTCAACGCGATCGGCGACGGGCTGCGCGACGCCTTCGACGTGAGGGGCCGAGGGTGAAGGAAACAGAGGGGACGAAGTTGGCAAAGGCGGCGAAGGTGGCGAAGGTGGCGAAGGTGGCGAACATCCTGGAGGTCGAGGATCTCGGGGTCACCTTCGCCACCGACACCGGTGACGTGGCCGCCGTGCGCGAGGTGTCGTTGCACGTCCGGCCCGGCGAGACACTGGCGCTGGTCGGCGAGTCCGGGTCCGGGAAGTCGACGGTGGCGCTCGCCGCGATGGGGCTGCTGCCGTCCAACGCCCGTGCGTCGGGGCGGGTTTCGGTCGACGGCACGCAGGTCGTCGGGGCCGGCGAGGCCGAACTCTCCCGGCTGCGTGGCCGTACCGCCTCGATGGTGTTCCAGGAACCGGCCACCGCGCTCGACCCGCTGACCCGCGTCGGCGCGCAGATCGCCGAAGTCGTACGCAATCACCGGGCCGTCTCGCGTGCCGAGGCCGCCCGCGAGGCCGTCGAGCTCCTGCGCAGGGTCGGCATTCCCGAGCCGGAGCGGCGGGCGTCGGCGTTTCCGTTCCAGCTGTCGGGCGGGCAGCGGCAGCGGGTCGTGATCGCGATGGCGATCGCCAACTCGCCGGGGCTGTTGATCGCGGACGAGCCGACTACCGCCCTCGACGTGACCGTGCAGGCCGAGATCCTGGATCTGCTCCGGGCGTTGGCGGCCGACTCCGGTACGGGTGTGCTGCTGGTGACGCACAACATGGGCGTGGTCGCCGACTTCGCCGACCGGGTCGCGGTGATGCTGAACGGTGAGGTCGTGGAGTCCGGGTCGGTGGAGCAGGTGCTGTTGCACCCGGAACACGAGTACACCCAGCGGCTGTTGGAGGCTGTTCCTCGACTGACGGTGGAAGCGCCGACGGTGGAGGCGCCTACGGTGAAGGCGCCGACGGTGAAGGCCCCGACACCTCCACCGCCGGACCCCGAGGGGGACGCCGTGGTCGAACTCCGGGACGTCTCCGTGCGGTTCGGCCGTGGTCCGGGGGCCGTGCAGGCCCTTCAGGACGTGTCGCTCACCGTGCGGCCCGGCGAGACGGTCGGGCTGGTGGGCGAGTCGGGGTCCGGCAAGTCGACGGCGGCGCGGGTGGCGTTGGGCCTGGTCGCGCCGAGTGGTGGGACCGTGTCGCTGTTCGGGCGGGAGCTCGGCCGGACCCGGGGGCGTGCGCGCCGGGCCCTGTTGTCCGGGGTCGGGGTGGTGCTCCAGGATCCGGTGGCCTCGCTGGACGCCCGGATGAGCGTCGGGGAGTGCGTGGCCGAGCCGTTGCGGATGCATCGCCGGGGCCTGTCGGCGGCCGAGCGGCGGTCGCTGGTCGCGGACGTGCTGGAACGGGTGCGGCTGCCGCGGGAGTTGGCGGGGCGCGGGCCCAGAGAGCTGTCCGGCGGTCAGCGGCAACGGGTCAGTCTCGCGCGGGCGTTGGTGCTCGAACCGCGGCTGCTGGTCGCCGACGAGCCGACCAGCGCGCTGGACGTGAGTGTGCAGCGGACGGTCCTTGAGGTGATCGCGGAGTTGCAGGGCGAACTCGGGTTCGCGTGTCTCTTCGTGTCGCACGACCTCGCGGTGGTCCAGCAGTTCGCCCAACGGGTCGTCGTCATGCGGGCCGGACGCGTCGAGGAACAGGGGCCGACCATGACCAAGCTGCTGCGTCCGGAGACGGAGTACACACGCCGGCTCATCGCGGCCGTGCCCGTGCCGGACCCGGTCGTGCAGCGCCGCCGCCGGGCGGCCCTGCGTACGGGGGTCACCGCGTGACGCGCTCTCCCGAGGTGGTCGCGGGCGTCGACATCGGCGGCACGACCACCCAAGTCGTGCTGTGCGCCGAGGACTTCGGCATCTCCGACCGCCTGGAGGTGCCCACCCCCGCGGACCGGGGCGGCACGGCGATGGTCGGCGCCGCGCTGGACGCCGTACGACAGCTGCTTGAGCGAACTCCCGGGCAGCTGCTGGGAGTTGGTGTCGGGGCGGCCGGGCTGGTGGATGTGCGGGCCGGGCGGATCCTGGTGGCCAGCGACTCCTTCCGGGACTGGGCCGGGTTCGAGGTGACGGCGACGGTCGAACGGGCCCTGGGGGTACCGGCGTTCCTCGACAACGACGTCAACGCGTTCCTGCGCGGTGAGGCGGCGGCCGGCGCCGTCGCGGGCGAACCGTATGTGCTCGGCATGACCCTGGGCACCGGGGTCGGCGGGGCACTGTGGCTGGATGGCGCCCTGTACGAGGGCCCGCACGGGGCGGCCGGCGAGATCGGGCACGTGCCCGGCTTCGGCGAACTGCCCTGCACCTGCGGCGGGCGCGGCCACCTGGAGACGCTGGCGTCGGGCCGCTCGATCGCCGCGCGGTACGGCGAGCGCACCGGCCGGGACCTCACCGCCCACGAGGTCGCCGACGCGGCGGCCCGGGGCGAGGCCGACGCCCTCGCGGTCTACGCGGCGGCGGGCGCCGGTGTGGCCCGGGCGCTGCTGATCACGGCCGGTCTGCTGGACGTCACGACGTGTGTGATCGGCGGGGGTGTCAGCCGGTCGTGGTCGCTCCTTGAGCCCGCGGTACGACGGACACTGACCGCCGAGCCGCCCGTCAGCGGACGTGCCCTGCGCGTGCTGCCCGCCGCCCTCGGCGGTGACGCGGTGGCCGTCGGCGCGGCGGCTCGGGCGTGGGCGGAGCTGGCTGCGGTGGGGGCGGCGGGCGGGGAGCGGGCGATCGAATCCAGCCAAGCGTGACCGGGTGATTGACGCTCACGTGTCACATCCCTACCTTCTGATCGGTTTACCGAACCGCGTTCGATATACCGACACATGGGCACCCCCAGCACTCCCCCCGCACGCCCCCTGGAGAGCAGATGAACGCCAGACCGCACCCCGCCGCACGCCCCTCCCGCCGCCACTTCCTCGGCATGGCGGCCACCGTGCCGCTCGCCGCCACCGGCGCACTGGCGCTCGGTGCCGGTACCGCCCACGCCGCCGACTCGGCGTACGTGATGGCCTACTTCACCGAGTCGCCGGACATGCTCGCCGCCAACTACGGCCTGCACCTCGCCGTCAGCACCGACGGTCTGCAGTGGACCCCGCTCAATCAGAACGCCCCGGTGGCCACGCCGACCGCCGGCTCCCTCGGCCTGCGCGACCCCTTCATCCTGCGCAAGCAGGACGGCACCTTCGTGGTGCTCGCCACCGACCTCAACGGCACCGACTGGACGTACGTCAGCCAGTACCTCCACGTCTGGGACTCCACCGACCTGCGTACCTTCACCGGCTACCGGCGGATGAAGGTGCACGACCTGGACACCCACGCCTGGGCGCCGGAGGCGTTCTGGGACGCGGGGCGCGGCCAGTACGCGGTGATCTACTCGGCGGTCAACTCCAGTGGCCACAACGTGATCATGGCGAACTACACCACCGACTTCGTGACCGCCGGCTCCCCGCAGGTCTTCTTCGACCCCGGCTACGACGTCATCGACGGAGACATGGCCGTCGGCGTGGGCGGCTACAACTACCTGTACTTCAAGAAGAACTCGACCCTGGTCGGCGCCCGCTCCACCTCCCTCGACCCGGGCAGCTTCACGGAGTTCAGCACCGCCGTCTCGCACAACGGCACCGAGGCCCCGACGCTGGTCAAGTCCCTCACGTCCGGCTCGACTTGGTACCTGTGGGGTGACACCTGGTCGCCGAACGGCGTCTTCTACGCCTGGCAGACCAGCAGCCTGGCCGCCGGCACCTGGACCGCGCTCGACCAGAAGACGTACACCCAGCCGCTGAACTCCAAGCACTGCGGCATCCAGCCGATCACCAGCGCCCAGTACAGCAACCTGGTCGCCAAGTGGGGTACACCCGCCTGGAACCGGCTGAAGTCCTACAACTACCCGGCCCGGTACGTCCGGCACAGCAACTACGTCGGCCGGATAGACGAGTACGCCTTCGATCCGTACACCGACTCGCAGTGGAAGCTGGTGCCCGGTCTCGCCGACAGCGCGGGGGTGTCCTTCCAGTCGGTGAACTACCCGACCAGGTATCTGCGGCACTACAACTACGCGCTCCAACTGGACGTCAACGACGGCACGTCGACGTTCGCGGGTGACGCGACCTTCTACCGCACGGCGGGCCTCGCCGACGCGAGCTGGGCGTCGTTCCGCTCGTACAACAACCCCACCCGCTACATCCGGCACTCCAACTACGTCCTGCGCATCGACCCGATCTCGACGTCGACCGAGCAGCAGGACGCGACCTTCTACGTCGGCTACTGAGACGCCGGGTACGGAGACTCGGTCTGCCGAGCGGCGGGTACGACGAAAGCGGGCGCCCCTCCCGGAAAGGCCCGGAGAGGGGCGCCCGCTTCAGAGGTCCGGGGGTCAGCCCAGGCCGACCGTCTTCAGCCAGGCCTTCGCGACGTCCAGCGGGTCCTTGTTGTCGAGCTGGACCTGCGAGTCCAGGTCGAGCAGGGCCTTGGTGTCGAGCTTGGCCGAGACCGCGTTGAGCGCGGCGACGCCCTCCGAGGACAGACCGCTCTTGTAGACCAGGGGCTGCACGTTCTCGAAGCCGAAGAGGTTCTCCGGGTCCTGGAGGACGACGTGCTTCTCCTGGACGATCGTCGGGTCCGTGGTGAAGAGGTCCGCCGCCTGCACGGTGTTCTTCTTCAGCGCCGCCTGGGTCAGCGGGCCGCCCGCGTCCAGCGCCTTGAAGGACTTGAACTCCAGGCCGTACACCGACTTCAGGCCGACCAGGCCCTGCTGGCGGGTCTGGAACTCCGGCGAGGCACCGATCGACAGGTCCTTCGCGATGTCCTTGAGGTCCGCGATGCTGGACTCGGCGGTCAGGTTGTACTTCTTCGCGGTCGCCGCGTTCACCGTGACCGAGTCCTTGTCCTGCGCCGAGGCCGGCTCCAGGAGCGTCAGCTTGGTGTCCAGCTTGGCGTCGATGGCGGCCGTGGTGGCCTCCACCGTCTTCGGGGTGGCCTTCGGGTCGAGGTAGGCCAGCAGCGCGCCGTTGTACTCGGGCAGCACGGTGATGGAGCCGTTCTTCAGCAGGCCGTAGGTGGTCTCACGGCTGCCGATGTTCGGCTTGTAGGTGACCTTGATGCCCTTCGCCTTGAGCGCCTCGCCGTAGATGTCGGCGATCAGGATGCTCTCGGCGAAGTTGTTGGATCCGACGACGACGGTCTTGCCGTCCGACTTGTCCCCGGCCAGGGGGTCGGAGTTGTCGTCGGAAGAGGAGGAACATCCCGCCAGCAGGGCCGTGGTGGCGGCGAGCGCTACGGCGGCCGCGGGATGAATCCTGAAGGACCTGCTGCGTGGGGCGTTGGAAGTCACGATTCCCGTTCCGGACTCTGGGGATTGGTGTGAAGCGAGCGCTGCAACTGATCCAATCCAGCCTGTTCTCACTCAGTCAAGAGCAGCCTGGTCACCGATTGGACTCAATGCGTGATCGCTTACGCCTCAATGCGTGATCGTCTGTGAAGGAACGGCGAACGGACAGGTGAGGAACCGGAGGCTCTTTGTAACGGATTCTTGACGTAGGGCGACGCGCTTGATCGTTCAAAGAGGCGGTAGTCTCACGGCAGTTGGCGTCGGTCACAGCGGTGTGCGGGGGCCGCTTCGGTGTCTTCGGCACCATTTCCGGGGTCCGGCCCATCGATCAGAATCGGTCACGCGCATTGACGCGTCCGACGAGAACATGCACGAAGGAGGACCGGTGTCCACGACCGAAGTGGACGCGCCCGCCCGGCAGGCCCCGCCGCCGTCGAAGGGCGGTATTCGGGGCTTCGCCGACCGGTGGCCGTTCAGACGCAAACTCAACCTCCTGGTCGGCATTCCGCTGGCCGTGGTGGCCGTCCTGCTCAGCTATCTCGTCGTCGACCAGGTCGGCCAGTCGACCTCCGCGTCCGACGCGGCGCGGCTGGTGCGCAACAGCGCCCAGGTCGCCACGCTGGTGGACCGGGTGGAGGCCGAGCACCAGCAGGCCATCCTGCTCTCCGTGCGGTTCGAGGCCGTGGGCGGTGGCGCCAAGCCCTCGCTGACCGGCTACCGGACGGCCCAGCAGGCGGTGACCCAGCAGGTGGAGAAGGTGCGCGACGCCTTCGGCGACCAGCTGCCGAGCACCGAGGCACAGGCGCTGCGCGAGGTCGAGGGCCTGACCAGCCTGCGCGAGACGATCGAGCAGGGCTATCTGCCCGCCGACAACATCGACCCCGCGTACACCAACGCCTCCAAGGGTCTGATCGACGGCCTGGGTCTGGACCGCAACGAGTCGCTGGCCGCGACCTTCACCGGCAATCTGCTGGACTCGCTGCTGCGCGCCGACGCCGCCCACAGCTCCTTCGAGACCAGCGTGTTCTCCGCGCGCACCGGCGACACGAACGCGCTGATCGAGTTCATCAACGCGGTCGGCGCCTACGAGCTCTACGGCCACCAGGCGGAGCGCTTCGCGCGGTTCGCCTCGGAGGAGCAGACCGACCGGCTGAACGGCATCGAGCACAACTCCGCGCAGGCGACGATCACCCAGCACTACGCCGAGCTGCAGATCGACCCGAGCGGACTGTCGGCGCAGTCGCCGGAGCAGATCGGCAAGGCGCTGTCGGCCGCGCTGGCCGACTACCCCGACTACCGCGACCAGTCCGCGACCCGGCTGAAGATCACCGCCTCGCTGATCGACGACATCGCCGACCGGGCCGACGACGCCTCCGGCGACGCCTCGCTGCGCGCCGCGCTGCTGCTCGGCGCCGGTCTGATCGGCTTCGTCCTGTGGATCGCCTTCTCCGTGGTGGTACGCCGCTCGGTGGTCCGTCCGGTGATGGCCCTGACCGGGGCCGCGCAGGAGGTCGCCGAGGTGGCCGGGCGCGAGCTGGCCCGGGTGGCCGACGACGACACCGAGGACTCCGGTCCGCCGATGCTGCGCGAGATGCCGGTGACGGCGAACGACGAGATCGGCACGCTGGCCGAGGTGTTCAACCGGGTGCAGACCACCTCGATCGCCCTCCTGGAGCGTCAGGTGCTCAGCCGCCGCAACGTCGCCGAGATGTTCGGCAACGTCGGCCGCCGGGTCAGCAACCTCACCACCCGCCAGCTGGCCCTGATCGACGCGGTGGAGCGCGGCGAGACGGATCCGGCGCTGCTCGAACGCCTCTACTCCATCGACCACATCGCCGTACGCCTGCGCCGCAACGCCGACTCCCTGATGCTGCTTGCCGGCATCCGCGAGACGGTCCTGGACTCCGGGCCGACCGAGCTGACCAACGTCGTACGCGCCGCGCTCGGCCAGATCGAGGGCTTCCAGCGGGTACGGCTGCAGGCGCGCACCGAGATCATGGTGGAGCCGGACATCATCGGCGACCTCACGCTGATGGTGGCCGAACTCCTGGAGAACGCGGTGTCGTTCTCGCCGGCCGGCAGTCCGGTCGAGGTCGCCGTACGGGACGCCTCCGTCGAGGACGGCTCGGGAGCTTCGATCGTCATCGCGGACCACGGTCTGGGCATGAGCAGCGAGCGGATCGCCGAGGAGAACTCCCGGCTGATCCGCCGCGAGCGCCTGGACCTCGTACCGACGAAGGTCCTCGGCCTGTTCGTGGTCGGCACCCTGGCCCGCCGCTGGGACGTCGACGTCACCCTCTCCCGCACCCCGGGCGGCGGCGTCACGGCCGAGGTGACGGTCCCCTCGTCCCTGCTGCTGACGATGAGCCCCGTCGGAGCGATGGCCTCCAGCGGTTCGGCGGGCAAGGACGCGCCGTCGGCCGGCGGCCGGGCCGCGCGGGACGCGTGGGCCGGAACTGACAGCAACCCAGTGGGTTCCGCCGACGCCGTCACGCACGACTCCTCGGCCACCGTCGGCCTGCCCGAGCGGGACTCGACGGCGTCCACCCCCGTGCGGGCCGCGTGGGACGCGGTCGGGCCCGGCAGCGGTGTCGGTGGCGCGGCCGAGCGGGACGGCTCCTCGGCCACCCGCAACGGCACCGCGCCTGCGTCGGCCACCACTCCCAGCTGGGCCGTTCAGGACGACTCGGCCGTCGATCACGTGTCAGGCCGACGGCAGCCGACCGGCGTCGAGGAGGACACCGGATTGTCGGATCACGCCCCGACCGACGGGCGGCCGGACCCGCTCCCCCGTCGCGTCCCCAAGCGGGAGGCGACGGAGCCCGACCCGCCGTTCATTCCCAAGGCCCGTACCGAGACAGCCCCGGCGCCGACGACGGTGTCCGCCGAGGACGGCTCGACGCGCCCGTTGCGCCGCCGTGTCCGTGGGGCGACGCTGCACACGACCGCCGACGCCCAGCAGTCGGCGCGGCAGGCCCCCCGGCCCGCCGACGCGGACGCCGTCCGTGACGCGCTCGACGAGTTCGAGGCGGCGGTGGAGCGGGCCAACCGCGACAGCACCGGCGTACGCACGACCCCCGATCCGCAAGACCAGAACCATCTCCCGGAAGGAGCGGAGCAGTGAGTACGTCGACAGGTGACACTCCGACGGGAAGCACCACGCCGACCGATCTGCAGGCCGCCGCAGCTGACTTCAACTGGCTGCTCAACCGATTCGCCACCGAGACCGCGGGCGTCGTGGACGCCATCGCGGTCTCCTCCGACGGGCTACTCATCGCCGTGTCGGAGCTGCGCGAGCGGGCCCACTCCGAGCGGCTGGCGGCCATCGTCTCGGGCATCACCAGCCTGGCCGCCGGAGCCTCCGGCAACTATGGCCTGGGCGGTCTGAACAAGGTCATCATCGACCTGGAGGGCGGTCACGTCATCGTCTCCGCGATCGGCAGCGGCGCCGTGCTCGGCGTGGTCGCCGACAAGGAGGCCAAGCTCGGCAACATCGCCTACGAGATGACGCTGTTCGCCAACCGGGCCGGGGCCGCGCTCAGCCCCCAGCTCGTGCTCGAACTGAAGAACACCGTCGGCGTCCCGTCGAAGCGCTGACCCGGTCGCCGACCGGTCCGAAGAGGAGGACGACAGCTCATGACGGACGGCCGTGCACCGGCCGGCGAGGACGGTACGCAGCGCCCGGGCCAGGCCCCGGTCGGGCCCGCCTCCGCCGTACGGCCGTTCCTGGTCACCGCGGGGCGGGTGGCGCCCACCGCGGCGGTCGGCCGTCCGGTGCCCGTGGAGACCCAGGTGGTGGCCACCGCCGAGGGGCTCGCGGTGCTCGACTCCCTCTCCTTCGAGCAGCACGACATCGTCGCCGCCTGCCGGGTGCCCCAGTCCATCGCGGAACTGGCGGCCCGGCTGCGGCTGCACCTCAACGTCGTCCGGGTCCTCGCCGAGGACCTGCGTGCCGCCGGGCAGCTGGCGGTGCACGTTCCCGACTCCGGCGTCACCCATGACGCCACCGTCCTGCGCAGGGTCATCGACGCCCTGCGCGCCATACCCGACTCCCGAGGGGCAGTCCGTGACACCGACTGAACCGGCCACGCGCGGCACGGCCGCTCCGGTGGCCGCCGTACGCCCGCCGCTCCCGGTGAAGATGGTGATCGCCGGCGGTTTCGGCGTGGGCAAGACCACCGCCGTCGGCGCGATCTCCGAGATCGAGCCGCTGACCACCGAGGCCGCCATCACCGAGGTCGCCGCGGGGGTGGACGACCTCAGCCACACCCCGCGCAAGACCACCACCACGGTGGCCATGGACTTCGGCTGTCTCACCATCGACCCGACCCTGAAGCTGTACCTGTTCGGCACGCCCGGGCAGGAGCGGTTCGGGTTCATGTGGGACGACATCGTGGAGGGCGCGGTCGGCGGGCTCGTCATCGTCGACACCCGCCGCCTCGACGACTGCTACGCGGCCGTCGACTACTTCGAGCACCGGCAGATCCCGTTCGCGGTCGCGGTCAACGCCTTCGACGGGAAGATCGAGCACACGCTGGACGAGGTCCGCTGGGCGCTCGACGTCGCCGATCCCGTCCCGGTGGTGGTCTTCGACGCCCGTGAGCGCGGCTCGGTCCGCGACGCGCTGCTCGTCGTACTGGAGCTGGCGCTGGCCAACGATGAGGGCGAGAAGCGCTCCATGCTCGCCGTCGAAGTCGACGACATAGGCGCGTCTGTCCGGTTCACCACCGTGAGCATCAACGC
>NZ_JBSFLV010000135.1:0-24322 GCF_053599215.1 Streptomyces sp. NPDC001002
CCTGGCACGCACATCTGCCGCGTTGTCGTCACTCGCCATGGCTCCGCCATGACTCCCTCCTCCGCCTTGCAGCTGCACGCACCAGACCCCGCTCGACTCGGCCAAGACGCACCGCACCTCACAGCCGACCTGATCCAGACGACAGCCCCTAGCCGCGACGGTCATCCGCACGCCCTCCGGTCTCGGCCGGTCAGCCGATCCATATAGTTACATGAATTGGATAGTTGAAGCAATCATCCGAGACGCGCCAGGGCGCCAGATGTATTATTTATATAACTCATTCGATGTCCGTGAACAGAGGGAGACCTCGATGCCGTCGACCGCCCTGGCCGGGATCCGCGTCCTCGACCTGTCCCGCATCCTCGCGGCACCGCTCGCCACCCAGATGCTGGCCGACCTCGGCGCGGAGGTCATCAAGGTCGAGCGGCCCGGAACCGGCGACGACTCACGGACGTACGGTCCGCCGTTCGCCCCCGGCACGGACACCGCGGCCTTCTACCTCTCCTGCAACCGCAACAAGCGGTCCGTGACGATCAATCACGCCACCGCCGAGGGGCAGGAGTTGGTCCGCTCACTCGCCGCCCGCTCGGACGTACTCGTCGAGAACTTCCGCGCGGGGACTCTCGCGAAGTACGGCCTCGACCACGAGAGCCTGCTGGCGCTCAACCCGCGCCTGGTCTATCTGTCGGTCACCGGCTTCGGCCAGACCGGCCCGTATGCCGGGCGCCCCGGCTACGACGGCATCTTCCAGGCCATGTCCGGGATGATGAGCGTCTCCGGACACCCCGACGAGCCGATGAAGGTCGGGGTCAGCATGGTCGACATCCTCACCGGCCTGTACGCCTCGACTGCCGTCCTGGCGGCGCTGCGGCACCGGGACGCCACCGGCGAGGGCCAGTTCGTCGACCTCTCCCTGCTGGACTGCGGACTCGCCTCGCTGTCGCACTTCGCGATGAACTACCTGGTCTCCGGGGAGGTCCCGCGCCGGCGCGGCAACGGCGGCTACGGCGGAATCCCCTCCCAGGCCTTCCACTGCGCGGACAAGCCGCTCTTCCTGGTCGCGGGCAACGACAAGCAGTTCGCCGCGTTCTGCGCGGCGGCCGACCGCACCGACCTCCTCCAGGACCCCCGGTTCGCCACCACCTCCGCCCGCATCACTCACCGGGAGGAGATCCTCCCGGTCCTCGACGCCATCATGCGGACCCGGACCCGGGACGACTGGCTGGCCCTGCTGGACGAACACGACGTGCCGGCGGGCCCGTTCAACGAGATGCCCGAGGTCTTCGCCGACCCCCAGATCCGGCACCGCGGGATGCTGGTCGAGATCGACGATCCGGTGTCGGGCCCACTGCCCCTGCTCGCCAATCCGATACGGCTCACGGCGACCCCCGTCGAGGGCTACGCCCCGCCGCCCGCGCTGGGCGAGCACACCGCCGAAGTCCTGCGCGGGCTCGCCGGGGTGACGGAGGATCAGCTCGCGGGCCTGCGTGCGCGAGGTGTCGTCTAGCGACGTCAGCCGATGAGGGTCCGGCCGCCCTCCAACATCAGCGTGGCGCCGGTCAGATAGGCCATGTCGTCGCTCACCAGCGCGACCACCGCCCTGCCGATGTCCGCCTCGGGGTCGCCGAGCCGCCCCAGCGGAATCTCCCGCGCGAGTTCCTCCGCCTTCCGCGGATGCGCGGCCAGATAATCCTCCGCCGCCGGGCTGAGCGCGGCCGGGCAGACGACATTCACCCGGATCCCGTACGGCCCCCACTCCCGCGCGGCGACCCGGCTCAGCCCACGGATCGCCTCCTTGGCCATGGCATACGCCGCGAAAGTCGCCTCACCCTGCACCGCCGCCGAGGAACCGAGGTTGACCACACTGCCCCGGCTCTCCCTCAAGTGGGGGAGGGCGGCCTGCATCGCATGGAAGACGGCCAACGGCCCGCTGCGGTAGGTGAGTTCGACATCGTCGTACGACGTCTTCTCCAGCCGTCGCTGCACCGAGGACTGGGCGTTGTTGACGAGCACGTCGAGGCCACCGAACTCCCGTACCGTCACGGCCACCATCCGGTCGACGTCGCCCCGCTCCCCCACGTCTCCGACCACGATGTACGCCCGCCCGCCACGCTCGGCGATCTCCCCGGCGGTGTCCTTCAGCTTGGTCTCGGTGCGGCCGGTGATGACCACGGCCGCGCCCTCGGCCGCGAGCGCCAGCGCGATGCCCCGGCCCACGCCCTGCCCTCCGCCGGTGACCAGTGCCGTCCTGCCTGCCAACCGTGCCATCACGTCTCCTTCCAGAAGGCCGTCCAGGTGGGGAAGTCGTCGGGCAGCGCCGGATCTCCCGCGCCCTCCCAGCCGTTGAAGCCGACCGCCTGGGGGCGGTCGGTCACGTCGGCCGCGTACCAGTGCTGTTCGCGGCGCCGGGAGAAGTACCAGTCGCCGTCCACGCGCGCGTAGTCGTCGAAGTAGCAGATCGCCATCACGATCCACCGGTCCCCCACCTCGTGCTCGGCGCGGCAGTAGACCGCGCCGGTCGCGGTGTCGCGGCCGGTGAACTCGACGCGGTGGCCGCAGATGTGATGCACCGAACGATGGAAGCCCCGCACGAGGGGCTCGATGTGCTGCCGCAGGACCTGCCGTCCTCGCCCGTGGCGTCCCATGTCGACGTCGGGGCGGAAGCAGCCCACCCAGGCGTCGAGGTCGCGGGAGTCGACGGCCAGGGCGTAGCGGATGGGCAGTTGCTGGATGGCCTGGTGGGACTCGACGCGGTCGAGGCGGTCCTCGATCGAGGTCATGGCCGCGGCTCCTTGGGCAGACCGAGGACCTGCTCCCCGATGATGTTGCGCTGGATCTCGCTGGAACCGCCGTAGATCGTCTCCGCGAGGGAGAGCAGGAACGAGCGCTGCCGGGTGTCGAGTTCGTAGTCCTCGCCGACGATCTGCCCGGCCGGTCCGGCCAACTCCATGGCCAGGTGGCCGAGTTGCTGGTGGCGGGTCGAGGCGTAGAGCTTCGCGGTGGTGGCCTGCGCGCCGGGGGTCCGGCCCGCGGTCAGTTCGGCGAGGGTGCGCAGGTTGGTGGTGCGCATGATGCGTACGGAGATCCAGGCGTCCAGGATCCGGCGGCGCAGCATGGGGTCGCCCAACGCGCCCCGGGCACGGGCCAGTTCGATCAGGGCCTCGGCCTCCCTCTCGAAGCCGAGTTGCTGGGGCAGCAGGGTGGTGCCGCGTTCGATGCCGAGGGTGGCCATCGCGGTACGCCAGCCCTGGCCGACCTCGCCGACGGCCATGTCCGCGCCGGTGCGCGCGTCGGAGAGGAAGACCTCGGCGAACTCGTCCTGGCCGGCGAGGTTGCGGATGGGCCGGATCTCCACGCCGGGCTGGTCGGTGGGGAGGAGCAGCAACGTCAGGCCTTTGTGGCGCCGGGAGTCGGGGTCGGTGCGGGTGAGGACGTACAGCCAGTCGGCGTGGATGCCGAACGAGGTCCACACCTTCTGGCCGTTGACCACCCACTCGTCGCCATCGCGCTCGGCGCGGGTGCGAACGGACGCCAGGTCGGAGCCCGCGCCGGGTTCGCTGAAGCCCTGCCCCCACAGTTCCTCGACGGCGAGGATCGGGGGCAGGAAACGCTTCTTCTGAGCCTCGTCGCCCATCGCGAGGAGCATCGGGCCGAGCAGGTCGAGGGCGTTGACGGTGGCGCGGTAGGGGGCGTCGGCGCGGGCGTACTCGTACTCGAAGACGATCTCCTCCAGGAGTCCGAGGCCGCGGCCGCCGTACTCCTTCGGCCAGCCCACGCCCAGCCAGTTCCCGGCCGACAGCTCGCGGTCCCAGGCGAGGCGCACGTCCCAGGCCGCGCCGTCGGTGGGGCCGCCCACGCCCCGGTGCTCGGCGAACTCCCCCACGAGGTGGTCCGCGAACCAGTCCCGCAGTTCGTCGCGGAAGTCGCGTACGGCGGGCCCGAAGTCCACTTCCATGTCTGCCTCTCCTGGGTGTCAGATGCCTAGCCGGGCGGCGAGCAGCTCCCGGTGGTACGCCGGTGTGCCGAGCAGCACCTCGGAGCTCTTGGCCCGCTTCAGGTAGAGGTGCGCGGAGTGCTCCCAGGTGAAGCCGATGCCGCCGTGGACCTGGATGGTGTCGCCGGCCACCTTGGTGAACGCCTCGGAGCAGAAGGCCTGGGCGAGGGCCGCGGCCACCGCGATCTCCGTCTCGTCACCGGCGTCCAGGGCCCACAGTCCGGCGTACGCGGCCGAGCGGGCGGACTCGATCTCGACGAGCATGTCGGCGCACTTGTGCTTGATGCCCTGGAAGAAGCCGATGGGGCGGCCGTACTGCTCACGGATCTTGGCGTACGCGACCGACGCGTCCAGGGCTGCGGAGGCTCCCCCGACCTGTTCGGCGGCCAGGAGGACGGCGGCCGTGGCGAGGGTGCGTTCGAGCGCGGGCCAGGCCGTGCCGTCGGTGCCCAGCAGGCGGGCGGGGGTGTCCGTGAAGGTGATGCGGGCCTGTTTGCGGGTCTGGTCGAGTGTGGGGAGTGGGGTGCGGGTCAGGCCGGGGGTGTCTGCGGTCTCGACCGCGAAGAGGCTGACGCCGGCGGGGGTGCGCGCGGCGACCAGGAGCAGGTCTGCGAGGTGGCCGTCGGGGACGTAGGTCTTCACTCCCGTAAGCCGCCAACTACCCGTTTCCTCGCGGGCGGTGAGCCGGATGCCCCGCTCGTCCCAGCGTCCGTCGTCCTCGGTGAGGGCGAGCGTGGCCACCGTCTCGCCGGACGCGATGCCCGGGAGGAGGTCGGCGCGGGCGGCCACGTCGTCGCAGCGCAGCAGTGCCTCGGCGGCCAGGGCGACGGTGGCGAAGTACGGCGCGCACAGCAGGGCGCGGCCCGTCTCCTCGAAGACGACACCGAGGTCGACGTAGCCGAAGCCGGAGCCGCCGTACTCCTCCGGTACGGCGAGGCCCTGGAGCCCGATCTCCGTGGCCATCCGCCGCCAGATCCGCGGGTCGTGTCCGTGCGGGTCGGCGGCCAGGCGGCGCACGTCGGCCTCGGTGGCGTGCCGGGTGAGGAACGACCGTACGACCGTGCGCAGTTCGTCCTGTTCCTCGCTGAAGGTGAGATCCATGCCGAGCTTCCCGTCCTCGGTGCGCCCGTGTGCCGGACGCTTGCCGCCCGCCTCTCGATACAGTTAGATAATTATAGTATCCGCACTGAATACACCAGGAGCGCGACGTGACCGATCCCTACGCCCCGTTCACGAGCCTGACCTTCGAGCGGCCCGCGCCCGGTGTGCTGCGCATCGTGCTCGACGCGCCGAACCTCAACGCCGTGGATCCGCGCATGCACGGTGAACTGGCCGACGTCTGGCCGGTCGTCGACCGGGACGAGGAGACCCGCGCGGTGCTGGTCCAGGGAGCGGGCAAGGCCTTCTCGGCCGGCGGGACCTTCGACTCCATCGAGGCCATGACCGAGGACTACGCCGTGCGGGCCCGGACGATGCGGGAGGCGCGGGACATGGTCTACGGGGTGATCAACTGCTCGAAGCCGGTGGTCTCCGCGATCCACGGTCCTGCGGTCGGTGCGGGGCTGGTCATCGGCATGCTGGCCGACATCTCGATCGCCGGGCGCAAGGCGAAGATCGTCGACGGGCACACTCGGCTCGGGGTGGCGGCCGGTGACCACGCGGCGATCTGCTGGCCGCTGCTGTGCGGGATGGCCAAGGCCAAGTACTACCTGCTGACCTGCGAGGCGCTGACCGGTGAGGAGGCCGAGCGGATCGGTCTGGTCTCGAAGTGCGTGGACGACGAGGACGTGCACGCAGAGGGGCTGCGCGTCGCGACCCTGCTGGCCGCCGGGCCCGTCAGCGCGCTGAGCTGGACCAAGCGGTCCCTCAACCACTGGTACCGCACGGCCCAGCCGCTCTTCGAGGCCTCGCTGGGGCTGGAGTTCTTCGGCTTCGGCGGGCACGAGGTCGTCGAGGGACTCGCCGCCCACCGCGAGAAGCGCGCCCCGGACTTCGAGGGCGTGGGCGGCAAGCACCCGATCGACCTGTGACCCACGGACGCACGAGGCACGAGGAGCGCGCGATGACGGCAGAGCCCACCACGGCAACCGAAATCCCCCCGCTGGTAAGGGGGTTGACCTACGAGGAGATGCCGGTCGGGCAGGCCTTCCGTACCGCCCGCCGCACGGTCACCGAGACCGACCTGGTCAACTTCGTCACCTGGGGCGGCTTCAACGAGCCGCTCTTCTGGGACGCCTCCCACGCGGCCGACGGCGGCTACACCGGGCGGCTGGTCCCGGGCGCGCTGACGTACTGCATCGCGGAAGGGCTCGTGCTCCAGACGAACGTGCTGCACGGCACGGGCCTCGCCTTCCTGCACATGGAGCTGACCGTGCAGGGACCGGTGTACGTCGGCGACACGCTGTACGCCGTCGTGGAGACCACCGGCTGCCGGCCGTCCGGCAAGCCCGGCCGGGGTGTGGTGACGAGCCGCATCACCGTACGCAACCAGCGGAACGAGGACGTGCTCGTCTACACGCCGGTACGACTGATCCGGGGCCGGGACTACGAGGCTCCGACGCGCTGATCCCGGGGGCCGGGCGGGACCAGGGTCAACCCGGCCGCAGGACCCGGTGCCTCGGGGCCCGCGAAGGCTCCGGCCCGCAGCCAGTCCGAGGGCATCGGCGGGCGCGGCGGCGGCTCGTGGTCGGGGACGGCCATCGCGTAGAGGCGGGTGTAGCGGAACTTCGCCTCCAGGTTGTCGAGCACCGACCAGTACTCGTAGCCGCAGACGTCCACACCGCGCTCGATGACCCGGCCCAGCCAGGACAGCCTGGCGCGCAGCAGGGACCGGCGGCGGGAGTCGTCGCTGTGGCCGGTCTCGTCGACAAGGTCCAGGTCGCCCATGCCGTTGTCGACGACGGACAGCGGCGGCAGCAGGTCGCCGTAGAGATCGTGGAGGTCCGCGACGGCGTCGGCCAGGCCCTCGGGGAGGATGGGCCAGCCGTACGCCGTGGTCTCCACGTCGTCGAAGGGGACGATCGCGAAGCCCAGACCGACGAGGAGACGGTTGACCTCGTTGAGCCTGCTCTGGCACTTGTCGGCGGGCAGGGCGCGGGCGAGGTTCTCCGGTGCGGTGACGCGGAACGGGGTGTGCCAGGACAGGCCGAGCAGGTCCTGCGGGGTGGCGATGACGTCCAGGTCCCCGGGGCGCACACAGCCCGTGTCCTCGATCGGCGAGACGTCGTCCTCGGTCACCATGTGCTCGCCGAGCAGCAGGGGGTCGAGGAAGAGGCGGTTGGTCCAGCTCAGCAGGCGGTCCAGGGCGAGCCGGTCGAAGGGGTCCTCGGTGGCCGCGTAACCGCCGACGAGGGTGACCGTCGTCCCGACCCGGCCGCTCACGCCGGCCTCGCGGAGAGCGCGGGTCGCGAGCCCGTTGGCGAGCAGGATGTGGTGGACGGCGGGCAGGCCGGCGCGGCCGATGCCCCGGCCTGGTGTGTACATCCCGGCCACGTGGTCGGCGAGGGTGGGTCCGGCCAGATCGGTGGAGGTGATCCAGCGGGTGACGCGATCTCCGTAGCGACGGCCCAGCTCGGCGGCGTACGCGGCGAAGTGCTCGGCCGTGTCACGCTCCAGCCAGCCCCCGCGCTCCTCCAGCCAGGACGGCAGCGACCGGTCGAACAGCGTGAGACAGGGGCGCAGACCGAGTGCGAGCAGGGAGTCGAGTTCGCGGTCGCAGCGGTCCAGGGCCGCGTGGTCCCAGCTGCCGGGGCCGTCGGGCTGGAGCAGCGGCCATCCGGCGACCATCCGGTGCGTGTCGGGCGTGACGCCGACCAGTTGCCGGATGTCGTCGGTCCACTGCCGGAAGTGCCCCGCGCGTTCCGGCGGGGGCGGCGGCGGAGCCGCGATGGCGTCCACGGTGGCGACTCCCCAGTCGACACCGTGGAAAGACTCCTGCAGGAAACCATCGCTCATGGTCACCGTCCCGGGCGGAATAGCTAACGCATTCAACTGAATGCCCGCCGTCCGGACGCTAACACTTCAGGGAAACGACGACAATGTTTCGGACAGATCTCCTCGATCCGTCAAAGTGTCGCGCGGGGGCCGGTCTGTGTCGAGGGCGAGGTCGGCCGCCACCTGGGCCGAGACGGTGGTCGGCGCGTTTCAGCCATGATCCCGAGTGCGCACCATGATCCGGAGTGCGCAAGGGACCGCGAGTCGGCCACCGCTGCCGGTTTCGCCTACTCCCCCAAGGGCCGGAACTCCTCCTCCTGCCACCAGGGATAAACGGCCGGCATGTCCTTGCTGACCCGGCCCGGGAACTCGGGCGGCCGTTTGGCGAGGAAGGACTCGACGCCCTCCACGGGATCCGGGCCGCCGCCAATCTGGCTCATGATCCGCGAGTCGAGGCGGTGCGCGGCCATCGGGTGCGGCTCGCCGAGCATCCGCCACATCATCTGACGGGAGAGGGCGACCGAGATCGCCGAGGTGTTCTCGGCGATCTCCCGTGCGAGTTCGTACGCCGCCGGCAGCAGCTCCTCCGGCGGGTGGACGGAGCGGACCAGCCCGGCCGACAGAGCCTCGTAGGGGCCGAAGACACGGCCGGTGGCCACCCATTCCATGGCCCGTTGCATGCCCACGGCCCGGGGCAGGAACCAGCTCGCCGCGGACTCCGGCACGATGCCGCGGCGCGCGAACACGAAGCCGAACTTCGCCGAGGTCGAGGCCAGCCGGATGTCCATGGGCAGGGTCATGCTGGCGCCGACGCCGGCCGCGGGGCCGTTGATCGCCGCGATGACCGGCTTGGTGCCGGCGAAGATCCGCAGCGCGACCCGGCCGCCGGTGTCCCGGTGCCAGGCACCCGCCCTGCGATGGTCGAAGGACGAGCCGCCGGAGCTGACGTCGGCGCCGGCGCAGAACCCACGCCCGGCACCGGTCACCACGATCACCCGCACGTCGTCGTCGGCGTCGGCCGCGTCGAAGACGTCGAGGAGGTCGCCCATCATCTGCGGATTGAAGGCGTTCAGCTTCTCGGGCCGGTTGAGCGTGACGGTGAGGATCCGCTCCGCCACCTCGGCCCGCACGGTCTCGTACTCCTGCTCCGGCATGCGCGTCCTCCGTCGGGCTCGGCACTCCACGACCTGGTTCTCATAAAGCTCAATTAGTTATAGCATTCAACTCTACTGAACTGTTCCTGGATGGTGGCGGTGGAGATGACGGATCTGGTGGTGACGGCCATCGGGCCGGTCCGGCTGATCGAGCTGAACCGGCCGGACCAGCTCAACGCGATGAGCGAGGAGCTGCACTTGGGCCTCGCGTCGGTCTGGGACACGGTCACCGACGACCCCGAGGCCCGGGTGGTCGTACTCACCGGCCGGGGCAGGGCCTTCAGCGCCGGCGGCAACTTCGACATCATGACCCGGGTCCAGCGCGACCCCGCCTTCCGGCAGCAGAACGTCGACGAGGCCCGGCGGATCATCACCGGCCTGGTCCGCTGCCCGCTGCCGGTGATCGCGGCGGTCAACGGGCCCGCCGTGGGCCTCGGTTGCAGCCTGGCCCTGCTGAGCGACCTGGTGCTGATCGCGGACGACGCCTATGTGGCCGACCCACATGTCCAGGTCGGTCTCGTCGCGGGCGACGGCGGTGCGCTCGTCCTGCCCCTGCTCGTCGGCCTGACCCGGGCGAAGGAACTCCTGTTCCTGGGTGAGCGGGTGAGCGCCGAGGAGGCGGTCCGGCTCGGCATCGCCAACCGTGTCGTACCGAAGGACAAGCTCCTGAACGAGGCTATGGACCTGGCCGGACGGCTGGCCGCCCTGCCCGTGCAGGCCCTGCGCGGGACCAAGCGGGCGGTGAACCTGCATCTGGAGCAGGCCATGGCCGCCGTGCTGGAACCGGCGCTGCTCGCGGAGCGGGACAGCATGCACGACCCGGGCCACATCGCCGCGGTGGAGCAGATCATCGCCTCGCGCGGTCGTCGCCGAGCCGGTGCGGAGGGCTGAGCGGCATGGACTTCGCGTTCAGTGACGAGCAGGAGGAACTGCGGCGCACGGTACGGGCGTTCCTCGCGGACACCTCGCCCGAGACCGAGACACGGCGGCTGATGGAGACACCGGAGGGCTTCGACCGGGCGCTGTGGCGCCGGATGGGGACGGAACTCGGCCTTCAGGGACTGGCCGTTCCCGAGGAGTACGGCGGTGCCGGGTGCGGGCCGGTCGAAGTGGGCGTGGTCATGGAGGAGTTGGGCCGGGCGCTGGCGTGCGCACCCTTCCTCTCGTCGGCCGTGCTGGCGACGACCACGCTGCTGCGCTGCGACGACGAGGACGCGCGCAAGCGTCTGCTGCCGGGGCTCGCCTCGGGCGAACTGGTCCTGACGCTGGCCCTGACCGAGGACTCGGCCCGCTGGGATGCGACGGGGGTCCAGCTCAACGCCCGTGAATCGGAAGGGCGTTGGCTGCTCACCGGACACAAGATGTTCGTCCTCGACGGTGCGAGCGCGGACTTCGTCCTCACCGTCGCCCGGACAGACGACGGCATCGGCGTCTTCTGCGTAGACGGCGACGCGGCCGGACTCACCCGCACTCCTCTGCCCACGATGGACCCGACCCGTCGGCAGGCCCGCCTCGACTGCGACGACGTACCGGCGACCCGGCTGCGTACGCACGGCGACGGCTGGGATCTCGTCGCGCAGGTGCTCGACCGGGCCGCGGTGGCGCTCGCCGCCGAGCAGGTCGGGGTGGCCTCCCGCGCGCTGGACATGGCGGTTGAGTACGCCAAGGTGCGGCACCAGTTCGGGCGGCCCATCGGCTCCTTCCAGGCCGTGAAGCACCTGCTCGCCGACGTACTCCTCGAAGTGGAATCGGCGCGTGCCGCCGCGCACTTCGCGCTCCTCGCGGCAGCGAACGAGGACCCGGAGCTGCCCGCGGTGGCGAGTCTGGCCAAGGCGTTCTGCTCCGACGCGTGTCTACAGGCGACGGCGGAGAACATCCAGGTCCACGGCGGCATCGGCTTCACCTGGGAGCACCCGGCCCACCTGTATCTGAAGCGGGCCAAGACATCTCAACTCCTGTTCGGAGACCCGGCGTACCACCGCGAACTGCTCGCGCGACGCATCGGGTTGGACGCGGTCACAGTGGACGGAGCGGCATGAAGGTCGACGGAAAGCTCAGTGTGTGGGGTACCGCGGAGGTCGTGGCGGAGGCCCTCCACCACGAGAAGGCGGGCTACGACGGCCTGTGGGCCTCGGAGTCGAAACACGACCCGTTCCTGCCGCTGCTGCTCGCGGCCGAGCACACCGAACGGCTGGAGGTGGGCACGGCGATCGCGGTGGCGTTCGCCCGCTCCCCCATGCAACTCGCCTACACCGCACACGACTTGCAGACCTACTCCGGCGGGCGCTTCTCCCTCGGACTCGGCAGTCAGATCAAGCCGCACATCGAGCGGCGCTTCGCCATGCCGTGGAGCCGCCCGGCCGCCCGTATGCGGGAGTACGTGAGCGCGCTGCGCGCGATCTGGGCCGCCTGGAACGAGGGCGAGAAGCTCGACTTCCGCGGCGATTTCTACACGCACACGCTCATGTCCCCGTTCTTCTCTCCCCCGCCCGCTCCCGGCGGCGCCCCGAAGGTCTTCGTGGCCGCGGTCGGTGAGGCGATGACCCGGGTCGCGGGCGAGGTCGCCGACGGGCTCCTGGCGCACGGCTTCACCACCGAGCGGTATCTGCGTGAAGTCACCCTCCCGACCGTCGAATCGGGCCTCGACCGATCCGGGCGTACGCGCGGCGACTTCTCCGTCTCCCATCTCCTCCTCACCGCGACCGGCCGCACCGAGGAGGAGTTGGCCCGCGCGATCGACGGCACCCGCCGCCAGATCGCCTTCTACGGCAGCACACCCGCGTATCGCGGAGTCCTGGAGCTGCACGGCTGGGGCGAACTCGGCGACGAGCTGAACGCGCTGTCGAAGTCGCCCCGGGAGGACAAGTGGGAGGCCATGGGCGGGCTCGTTGACGACGAGGTCCTGCACACCTTCGCGGTCGTCGCGGAGCCAGAGCGGGTCGCGGGCGAGATCAGGCGCCGGTACGGGAACCTGGTCGACCGGGTGTCCTTCTACACCGCGTACGAGATCGACGCCGAGGTGTGGGAGCCCATCGTCCAAGAGCTGCACGGGAGTTGACGGCACATCAGCCGAGCAGGTCCAGGACCGTCGTCATGGACCTGCTCTGCAGCAGATAGTCCTCGGCCTCCTGGAGATGGAGGCGCCACAGCTCCTCGGCGGCCTCGGTCCGGCGCCCGGCGACCAGTTCGACGAGGGCGCCGTGGGCGCGGAAGCCCCTGCGGTTGGCCCGGATGTTCTCGGGGCTGCCGGCGTCGAGGTCGACGTGGGACCAGTTGGCCTGGTCGATGATGTGCCGGACCATGCCGTTGAGGACGCTCAGTGTCTCGTTGCCGGCGAGTTCGACGACAAGGGCGTGGAACTCCATGTGGGCACGGATGAAGGCCGAGGGGTCGTCCATGAGGCCCTCGGCCTCGGCGACGGAGGCCCGCAGCCGGTCCAGGTCCCGGTCCGTGCGGCGCTGGGCCAGCAGACCGGCGCACGGCGCCTCGATGACCGTACGGGCGTCGTAGACGTCTTTGAGGGTCGTACCCCGGTACTCAAGGACGACTCCCGCGTAGCGGGCGGCGACCGTGCCCTCCGGGACCTGCACCCGTGCCCCGCCCCGGGCGCCCCGGCGCACGCTGATCAACGACTCCGACTCCAGCACCCGGAACGCCTCGCGCAGTGTCGGCCGGGAGACGGCGAACTCCGCCATCAGGGCCGTCTCGGCGGGCAGCGCCTCCCCCTCGGCGAGTTCCCCGCGCACGATCTTGCGGCGCAGTTGTGCCGCCACCAGTTCGGCCATCTTGGGGACCCGCACCGGCGTGTTCGCCACGGCATCCATCTCCTTCAGTCACCTGGGACCGGCACGAAGTACGGCAGGGTGATCTCGTCGGTGAGGGGCCGGAAGTCCACGCGCACCCGCATGCCGATGGTCACGCCGTCCGGGTCGCCCGCGTCGACGTGGGACAGCAGGGTGCCGCCCTCGTCCAGGTCGATCACGGCCAGCGCGAACGGTGTCTCGAAGCCGGGTCCGGGTGCACGGTGGACCACGGTCACCGAGTAGACGGTGCCCCGGCCGGCGCTGGGCGCGTACCGCCAGTCCGTCGACATGCAGCCGGGGCAGGCGGGTTCGGGCACGAGGAAGCGCAGCCCGCAGGCCGGGCAGTGCGGGACGACGAGGTCACCGCGCCGGGCCGCGTCCCAGAACGGCTGGGACAGCGGAGTGGGGACGGGTACGGGCCGGCTCATCGGCTCCTCCCGAGCACGCTCATCTCGTAGTGCTGCGCGCCGGAGCCGGCGTTGCCGACGACCGCCAGCTCCGCGCCCTCTACCTGGTGGACGGCGGTGCCGCGCAACTGCCGTACGGCCTCGACGACTTTGAGGGTCATCTGCTGGGTTCCGTTCCACGCGTACGCCAGGCAGCCGCCGTCGGGATTGACGGGGTGCTTGCCGCCGACGGCGATGGCACCGCTGGCGGCCAGGGGCCCTCCCTCGCCCTCGTCGCACAGCCCGAGGATCTCCAACTGCCGGATGATCTCGAAGGAGTTGGGATCGTAGAGGGAGAAGACGTCCACGTCCTGCGGGCCGATGCCCGCCATGGCGTAGGCGCGGGTCGCCGCGTCCCGGCCGAGTTGGCCGACCTCCCGGTACAGCGCGGGGTTGGCGTACGCGGCCTGGTGGTACTCCATGCCGCCGCCCAGCACCGCGACGGGCGGGTGGGGCAGGTCCCTGGCCCGTTCGGCGGTGGTCACCACGAGGGCGGCGCCTCCCTCGCCGACGATGCAGCAGTCCAGCAGGTGGAAGGGTGTGGCCACCATGCGGGAAGCGAGCACGTCGTCGGCGGTGTACGGGCCGCGGCCGTACATCATCGCCTCCGGGTTGGTGGTGCCGTTGTTGCGGATCGTGGCGGCGACCTCCGCTAGCTGGCGGGCGGTCGTCCCGTACTGGTGCATGTGCCGGGCCGCCACCAGCGCGAACTGGGCGACTACGTAGCTGCCCCAGACGTCGGCGAACTCCAGCGGGACTCCGGCGCCGACGGGACCCGCACCGCGCGAGACCAGCTTGCAGCCGCCGACCACGACGGTGTCGGCGAACCCCGCCCGTACGGCCGCCGCCGCCTTCAGCAGGCCCCGCGAGCCGGCGTTGTCGAGCATCGAGTCGCTGGTCCAGCGCAGGTCCCGGCCGAGCATCCGCGCCCAGGAGCTGCCCTCGCCGGGCACACCGCCCGGGCCGGGCCAGTCGACCTGGGCGCCGTCGACGTCCGCCGGGGTCAGTCCGGCGTCCTCGATCGCGCCGCGCACCGCTTCGAGGGCGAGGCCCATCGCGTCGCGGTGCGGGAGGGACAGCGCCTGCTCGGTGGCGTGGATGCCGACGACGACGGGTTGCCGGTCGTTCACGGCGTCACCGTCCCGCGCCGAGTGTGTCGCCGCCGGGATAGCCGCCCCCGCCGAAGCGCTCGTCGAGCGCCTCGTAATCCTTGGCGAAGTCCTTGGTGCGCGGCAGCGCCTCGACGAACTCCACCGTCTTCGGCTTCTTGTACGAGGCGATCCGCGCCCGGCAGTGCTCGATGACGTCGGCCGCCGTGAGCGCCTCGGCGTCCGGGTGGAGGACGACGACTGCTTTGACGTCCTGCGCCCAGCGCTCGTTCGGGACGCCGATCACGGCGGCCTCCTTCACCGCCGGGTGGGACTCGATGCAGTTCTCCACCTCCGCCGGGAAGATGTTCTCGGCCGCCGACTTGAGCATGCGGGTCGTGGTGCCGAGGAAGCTGATCGTGCCGTCCGCCTCGCGCCGGCCGAGGTCGGTGGTGTGCCACCAACCGAACCGGAAACGCTCCTCGTTGATCTCGGGCCGGTTCCAGTAGCCGAGGTGCACGAGGTCGCCGCGCACGCAGATCTCGCCGGCCTGACCGATCTCGCACTCCTTGCCGGTGCCGTCCAGGACGCGTACGGCGGTGAAGGGGCCGGGGCGTCCCGCGTTGCCGGTGCCCGTGCCGCCGTAGGCGCCGGTCACGGCGAAGCCGGTCACCTCGGTCTGGCCGTAACCCCGGCCCTCGCCGCCGCCGTTGCGGGTGAAGCGGCTGGTGTCGGTGGGGACCGTGCCCTGCCACAGGGGGGCGGCGACGCTGGCGCGCAGGTGCGAGAGGTCGTGGCCCGCTTCCTTGTTGAGGGCGACGAGTTGGGCGATCGTCGGGGGCATGAGGTACGCGTGCGTGCACCGTTCCTGAGCCAGCAGCGGGAGCAACTCCTCGGCGACGACCCGGCGGACGACGACGTTCTTGCCACCGTGCACGAAGGCCGGGACACCCCAGAACTGGTAGTTGCCGATGTGGAACATCGGCCCGGCGCCGAGGAAGGCGGCCTCCGTGCCGATGTCTCCCATCCAGGCGGAACTCGCGCCCATGGCAAGGAGGTTGCGGTGCGAGAGCATCGAGCCGGACTGGCGTCCGGAGATCGCCGCGGTGTAGATGACCAGGAGCGCGGAGTCCGGGTCGACGTCGACGGCCGGGTCCTCGGCCGCGCCGGAGGCCAGGAAGGACTCGTAGGAGCCGGGGCCCTCGGTGTCGTGCCGCAGCCACAACGCCCGGTGGTCGCTGCCCAGTTCGGCCCTGGCCTTGCCGACCGTGTCGCCGATCTCCTCGTCCTGCCAGATCACCACCCGGGGGTCGAAGTCCTCGACGGCGAACGCCATTTCGGGGGCGGCCCAGCGCCAGTAGCCGGGACACACCATGGCGCCGATCTTCGCAGCGGCGCCGAGCAGTTCCCAGATGCGGAAGGAGTTCTGCCCCAGCCAGAGGACACGGTCACCGGGGCCGACCCCGGCGACCGTGAGGGCCTGGGCGAGGCGGTTGGTGCGCTCGTCCAACTGCGGCCAGGTCAGCCGGACTTCGCCGTCGACGAGGGCTATGCCGTCGGGGAACGACCTTCGGTGCTCACGGATGATGTCGCCGAACGTCAGGCGGCGGGCGGAATGCATGCTCTTGGCTCCCAGGGCTTTCGGAAGGCGGGTGTCAGACGCGGCTGATGCCGACACCCTTGACGTGGACGAACTCGTCGAGACCCGCCTTGCCGCCCTCCCGGCCGAACCCGCTCGTCCCGACGCCGCCGAACGGTGTGGTGGGCGAACTGATGGGGTTCGGGCCCGGGTTGACGTAGACCGTCCCGGCTCTCAGGCGGGGCACCAGACGGTTCACGCGTCCGATGTCACGGGACTGGATGTAGGCGGACAGGCCGTACTCGGTGTCGTTGGCGAGGGCGACGGCCTCGTCCTCCGTGTCGAAGGGGGTGATGGCCAGGACCGGGCCGAAGATCTCCTGCTGGGCGAGATCGCTGCGGTTGTCGACGTCGGCGAAGACGGTCGGGGAGACGAAGTAGCCGTCGGCGTCGATGCGTTCACCGCCGAACACGAGCCGTCCCGCACCGCCTTCGACCGCCTTGTCGATCACGCTCTGGACCCGGTCGCGGGCGGTTGCGTCGATGAGTGGTCCGATGTACGTCGCCGGGTCGAGCGGGTCGCCGACGGGCAGGTGCGCGACCACTCCGGCGACGCGCGTGACGACCTCGTCGTAGATCGACCGCTCGACCAGCAGCCGGGTCGGCAGTGCGCAGCCCTGGCCGGTGTTGCTCATGGCGAAGGCCGCGCAGTACGGCACCACGGTGTCGAGGTCGGTGTCGGCGAAGAGCAGGTTGGCGGACTTGCCGCCGAGCTCGAACAGGACGGGTTTGAGGGTCAGTGCCGCGTCGGCCATGATGCGGCGTGCGGTGGCGGGGCCTCCGGTGAAGGAGATCTTGTCCACGCCGGGGTGGGTGACCAGGGCCGACCCCGCGTCACCGAGTCCGGTGACGACGTTGACGACCCCCTCGGGGATGCCCGCCTCGCGGGCCAGGTCGGCGAAGAGCAGCGCGGAGAACGGCGTGGACTCGGCCGGTTTGATGACCACGGTGTTGCCGGCGGCGAGCGAGGGCGGGACCTTCATGGCCAGGGACAGTGCGGGTGAGTTCCAGGTGATGATGTGGCCGATGACGCCGTAGGGCTCGGCGATGGTGTACTCGACGTTCTCGTGCGGGCTGTAGGCCGCGCCGACCATGCCCTCGATCTTGTCGGCCCAGCCGGCGTAGTACTCGGTCCACTCGGCGACATGCGGTCCGACGTTCGAAGCCCAGCCGCCGACGCAGATGCCGTTCTCTAGCGGGCAGATCGCCGCGAAGTCGGGGATGTGGTCACGGAGGAGCTGCGCGAAGCGGGTGAGCAGTCGTCGCCGGTCGGCGGGGCGCATGGTGCCCCACACCTCGAAGGCCTGGCGTGCGGCGGCCACGGCCCGGTCGACCTCGGTGGGGCCCGCGAGCGGGATGTGCGCCTGGACGAGGCCGGTCGCCGGGTTGCGATGCTCGTACTGGCCGCCGCTCGTGTCGGTGACGTCCTTGCCGCCGATGACAAGGCGGGGGCGCGGCAGGTCGTGCTTGGCTCTGTCCTGGTGCAGCTTCACGTCGACCGTGACCACGGTTGCCTCCTTGAGCCGCATCCCGCATCTCGCACATCTCGCTTAAATAGCTAACCTATTTATCCAAGCCAGTCAATGCGTTCGACCGGTGTCACAGCCCCAGCGAGCGCCCGATGATCTCCTGCATGATCTCCGAGGTTCCGCCGAACACCCGCTGCACCCGGCTGTCGCGCCAGATCCGGGCGATCTCGTACTCGTTGACGTAGCCGTAGCCGCCGAAGAGCTGCATGCAGCGGTCGATGACCTGCCAGCCGGTCTCCGAGGTCCAGTACTTGGCCGCGGCGGCCTCCTCGGCCGTCAACTCGCCCTGGAACAGGGCCATGATGCAGCCGTCGACGTAGACGCGGGCGGCGCCCAGCTTGGCCTTGATGTCGGCGAGGGCGAACCGGTTGGCCTGGAACTCCCCGATCGGCTGTCCGAACGCGGTTCGGGTCTTGGCGTAGTCCAGTGCCAGTTCGTACGCCCGCTCGGCCGCCGCCAGTGAGGAGACGGCGATGGCGAGGCGCTCGGTGGGGAGGTTGCCCATCATGTGGTAGAAACCGCGGTTCTCCTGCCCGATGAGGTTCTCGGCGGGGACGCGGACCTCGTGGAAGAAGAGTTCGGCGGTGTCCTGCGCCTTCATGCCGACCTTGTCGAGCTTGCGCCCGCGCTCGAAGCCCTCCGTGTCCCGCTCGACGACGATCAGGCTGATGCCCCTGTGTCCGGCGTCCGGGTCGGTCTTGCAGGCGACGACGACCAGGTCGGCCAGGATGCCGTTGGTGATGAAGGTCTTGGACCCGTCGATCACCCACTCGTCGCCGTCCCGGCGGGCGGTGGTACGGATCGCCTTGAGGTCGGATCCGGCGGCCGGCTCGGACAGCGCGAGCGCGCAGATCGTCTCGCCGCTCGTCACCCCGGGCAGCCAACGGACCTTCTGCTCAGGGGTGGTGAGGCGCGTCAGGTAGGGCGGGATGACGTCGTTCTGGAGCCCGAGCCCGATGCCGACCGAGCTGGTGGCCGCCATCTCCTCGGCCATGATGGCGTTGTAGCGGAAGTCCCAGATCCCCTGGCCGCCGTACTCCTCGGGGAACTGCCAGCCGATGAGTCCGGCCTTGCCCGCCGCCGCCCACGCGGCCCGGCTCACCTGCCCGTCCCGCTCCCACTGCTCGGCGTACGGAGCGCATTCCCGCAGGTAGTAGGAGCGGGCGGTCTCCCGGAACAGCTCGTGCTCCTCGGTGAAGATCGTTCGGCGCATGCTCGACTCCGCTCCGCTCAGGCATCTCGCTTATTTAGCTGAAGTAGTTATACGATAGCGCTGTATCGGCAGCCGGGCGAGGGAGGGCGCGTGAGCGTACGGGACAAGGTGGCGCTCGTCACCGGAGCGGGCCGAGGCATCGGCGAGGCGATCGCCGACCGGCTCGCCGCCCAGGGAGCCGCGGTCGCCGTCTGCGACCTGGACGCGGAGGCGGCCGGCAAGGTCGCGGGCCTGCTCGCGGAGCGGTACGGCGTGCGCGCCGCGGGAGTCGGCGCGGACATCTCCGACAGCGCGGCCGTCCGTACGGCCGTGGAGCGCGTGACCGCCGAACTCGGCCCGGTGGACGTCCTGGTGAACAACGCGGCCGTCGATGTCATCGGCCGGTTCGTCGACAGCGACGAGGAGACCTGGGACCGGATCATCGCCGTCAATCTGCGCGGGACGATCACGATGACCCGGGCCGTCCTCGACCCGATGATCGAGCGGAGCGGCGGCCGGATCGTCCACATCGCCTCGGACGCCGGCCGGGTCGGCTCCTCCGGCGAGGTCGTGTACTCAGCGACGAAGGGCGGTGTCATCGCCTTCGGCAAGGCCCTCGCCCGCGAGGTCGCCCGGCACGGCATCACCGTGAACAGCGTCTGCCCGGGGCCCACCGACACCGCGCTGCTCGGGCAGGTCGCCGAGTACAGCCAGAAGATGTACGACGCGACCCTGCGGGCGATCCCGCTGCGCCGCGTCGCCCAGCCCGCCGACATCGCCGGTGTGGTGGCCTTCCTCGCGTCCGACGACGCCGCCTACATGACCGGGCAGACGCTCTCGGTCAGCGGCGGCCTCACGATGGTCTGAGGTGGACACCGTGCTGCGTGTCGAACTCCGGGACCGGATCGCCGTGTTGACCCTCGACCGGCCCGGGCAGCTCAACGCGATCGGGTCCGAGACCGTGGACCGGCTCACGCAGGCCCTCAACGAGCTGCGCGACAACAACGACGTACGCGCCCTGGTCGTGGCCGGGGCGGGCCGGGCCTTCTCGGCCGGGGCCGACATCGGTGAGATCGAGTCGTTCACGGCGCCACGGCAGTTCCACTCCTTCGTCCAGCGACTGACCGACGCGTACGCGCTGTTGGCGGACTTCCCCAAGCCCTCGGTCGCGGCCGTCCACGGGTTCGCCTTCGGCGGCGGCCTCGAACTCGCCCTCGCCTGCGACCTGCGGGTCGCCGAGCAGGGCGCGCGGCTCGGCCTGCCCGAGATGAAGCTCGGCGTGCTGCCGGGTGCGGGCGGCACCCAGCGGCTGCCGCGTCTGATCCCGCCCGCGATCGCCAAGCAGATGATCCTCACCGGCGAACCGATCGACGCGGAACGGGCGTACACGCTCGGCCTGGTCAACGAACTCACCGAGCCCGGCGAGGCGTTGGGAGTCGCCGAGGCACTCGCCGCCGCGCTGGCGGCCGGGGCCCCGCTGGCCCTCGCGGCGGGCAAACGCCTGATCGACTACGGCCTCGGGATGGACCTGGACGCGGCGATCTCGTACGAGCGCGAGACCGTCTCGGTGCTGTTCTCCACCGAGGACCAGGCCGAGGGACTGAAGGCTTTCCGGGAGCGCCGACCCGGCGACTTCCAGGGCAAGTAGCGGGCGGACCGACAGACAGGGAGGTGGGTTGTGCGGCCACTGGAAGGCATTTCGGTCGTCGAGCTGGGCATGTGGGTGGCGGCTCCGGCCGCAGCCACCATGCTCGCGGACTGGGGTGCGGACGTGGTGAAGGTGGAGGCGCCGACCGGCGACCCCAACCGCTACACGCTCCGGCACGTCGGCCAGGACATCGACAGCGCGCCCCCGTTCGAGACGGACAACCGCGGCAAACGCGGGATCGTCCTCGACCTGCGCGCGGAGGACGGAAAGGGCATCCTGGAACGACTGTTGGAGCGCGCCGACGTCTTCGTCACCAACCTCCGCCCCGGCGCGCTGGAACGCCTGGGCCTGGCCCCGGACGAACTGCGCGCCCGCCATCCCCGCTTGGTCGTCGGCACGTTGACCGGTTACGGCTGGACGGGCCCGGAGCGCGACCGTGCCGGGTACGACGTCTCCGCCTTCTGGGCGCGGCCCGGCATCGCCGCCATGCTCAACCCGGCGGGCGAACCACCGCCCGGCATCCGCCCGGGACTTGGTGACCGTACGGCCGCGGCCAACCTGGTCGCCGGCGTGCTCGCCGCGCTGCTGCGCCGCGAACGCACCGGCGCGGGTGGCGTGGTGGACGTATCGCTGCTGCGGTCCGGCACGTACGCCAACGGCAACGACCTGGCCCTCCAGAACTTCTTCGGCAGGCGCGGCCGTACCCGCCACCGCACCGAACACGAGTCCCCGCTCTACAACTCCTACCGGGCCGCCGACGACCGCTGGTTCTGGCTGGTCGGCCTGGAGGGCAACCGGCACTGGCCCGGCGTCGTCAAGGCGCTCGGCCGCGCGGACCTGGAGACGGACGAACGGTTCGCGACGGGCAAGCAACGGCGCGCGCATGTACGCGAGTTGATCGCAGTGTTCGACGAGGAGTTCGCGCGTCGGCCGCTGGACGAGTGGGCGCGGCGGTTCGACGCCGAGGGCGTGTGGTGGGCGCCGGTGCAGACGCTCGCGGAGGTCGCGGCCGATCCGCAGGCCGAAGCAGTGGGGGCGTTCGTCGAACAGCCCGGCATGGGTGACGCCCCACCGCTGCGGACCGTGGCAACACCCGTCAGTTTCTGGGGTGTTGACGACAAACCGCGCAGCGGTGCGCCAACGCTCGGCGAGCACACCGACGACGTACTCCGCGAACTCGACACAACCGGGAGGTAGCAGGTGGGCATCCTCGACGACAAGGTCGCCGTCGTGACCGGCGGCGGCCGGGGTCTGGGCCGGGCGCACTGCCTGGCGCTGGCCGAGGCCGGCGCGACCGTGGTGGTGAACGACCTCGGCTCCGGCGTGCACGGGGAGAGCACCGGCGACTCCCCCGCCGACGAAGTCGTCGCCGAGATCACCAAGTTGGGCGGGCAGGCGGTCGCCAACCACGCGTCGGTGACGGACTGGGCCGCGACCGAGACCTTGGTCGCGGACACGGTCGCGGAGTTCGGGCGCCTCGACATCGTCGTGAACAACGCGGGGATCGTGCGCGACCGCATGCTCTTCTCGATGACCGAGGCGGAGTTCGACGCCGTGATCGCGGTCCATCTCAAGGGCACTTTCGCGCTGACCCGGCACGCGTGCGCGTACTGGCGCGAGGCGTCGAAGCGGGGGGAGCGCGTCACCGGCCGGGTCATCAACACCACGTCCGGGACAGGCCTGTTCGGCAATCAAGGGCAGTCCAACTACGGCGCCGCGAAGGCCGGAATAGCCGGGCTCACCGTCCTCACCGCCCTGGAGATGCGCAAGTACGGCGTCACCGCGAACGCCATCTCGCCGATCGCGGCCACGCGGATGACGGACGGCCTGTCCGTCGGGGAATCGCTACGGGCCGTCGACGGCTTCGATCCGCGCGACCCCGCCAACGCCTCGGGCGTCGTCGTCTACCTGGCCTCCGACAGCGCGGCCTGGCTGACCGGCCAGGTCCTGCGCATCGAGGGCAACCGGCTGAACCGGCTCCAAGGCTGGACCGTCGCCGGCGTCCACCCCAGCACGTCGGGACAAGCCCTCACCTATGACGAACTCGTGGACGCCGTACCTCAGTTGTACGGTGTCGCCCCTGCGGGCCGGGCCACGGGAGTCGGCCAGTGAGGGCACGGGGCCATGACGTCGCCGCGCTCGTCCTGCGCGCGACGCTGGGCCCGATGCTCTTCGCGCACGGCTGGAACAAGGTCGCCGGGCCGGGCGGACTCAAGGGCACGACGGGCTGGTTCGAGTCGCTCGGGCTGCGGCCCGCCGAGGTGCACGCCCGGATGGCCGCCGGGACGGAGATGGCGGCCGGCGTGGGGATCGCGCTGGGCGCGGCCAACCCCCTCCCGGCGGCGGCAGCCGTCGGCCTGATGACCGTGGCGGCGCGAACCGACCATCGGGGCAAGGGATTCTTCGTCTTCAAGGGCGGCTGGGAGTACGTCGGTGTCGTGGGCGGCGCGGCCGTCGCCCTGGCGGCAATGGGCCCCGGCAGGTACTCGCTGGATGGTGTGCTGCGTCGCCAACGCGTGGGCGTGGGGCCCGCGTTGTTCGCCGTGGGGATCGGCACGGCGAGCGCCGCCGCGCTGCTGGCCGCGTGCTACCGACCGGACCGGAAGCCGGACGAGACAGAAACAGCTAACCAAGGGCAATAAGGGAGTCGACATGGACGCGGCTGACTTCAGCGCGGTGCTGTCCGAGGTCCGGCGCTTCGTGCGCGAGCGCGTCGTACCGCTTGAGGCGGAGATCGACGAGAAGGACGAGATGCCCGCGGAGATCCGCGAGGCGGCCAAGAAGATGGGCCTGTTCGGCTTCGCGCTGCCCGAGGAGTACGGCGGGCTGGGGCTGTCGATGTACGAGGAGGCCCAGTTGATGTTCGAACTGGGCTACACCACTCCGTCCCTGCGCTCGATGTTCGGCACGAACAACGGCATCGCCGGGCACGTCCTGATGGTCGGCGGCACCGAGGAGCAGAAGGCGGACTGGCTGCCGAGGATCGCCTCGGGTGACGTACTGGCGTCGTTCGCGCTCACGGAGCCGGAGGCGGGTTCCGATCCCTCGACCCTGACCACGAGGGCGCACCTGGACGGCGAGAACTGGGTGATCAACGGCGCGAAGCGGTACATCACCAACGCCCCGCTCGCCGACGTCTTCATGGTCTTCGCCCGCACCGACCCCGACGCCCCGCGCACCCGCGGCATCTCCACCTTCCTGGTCCCGGCCGGCACCCCGGGCCTCACCGTGGCTCCCAAGGACCACAAGATGGGCCAGTTCGGCGCCTGGACCGCGGACGTGTACTTCGACGACGTCCGCGTACCGGCGTCCGCCCTCGTCGGCGGCGAGGCCGGGCTGAACCGGGGCTTCGCCACGGCCATGGGCTGCATCGCGCATGGCCGGGTGCACATCTCGTCCCTGTGCGTGGGCATGGCCGAGCGGCTGGTCGACGAGTCAGTCGAGTACGCCCGCACCCGCCGCCAGTCCGGGAAGCTCATCGGCTCCTTCCAGCTCGTACAGGGCCTGATCGCCGACTCCATGACCGACTACTACGCGGGCCGCGCCACAGTCCTGGAGGCCGCCCGCGCGTTCGACGCCGGTACGGACACCAAGATCGGCCCGTCCTGCACGAAGTACTTCGCCAGCGAGATGGTGTGGCGGGTCGCCGACCGCGCGGTCCAGGTCCACGGCGGAGCAGGCTATATGCGCGGGGTCGCCGTCGAACGCTTCTACCGCGACGCACGCCTCTTCCGCATCTACGAGGGCACGAGCCAGATCCAGCAGGTCATCATCGCGAAGGCACTGCTGGGCGAGGCGGCCCGGGGCTGACCGGCACCGGAGATCTCTCCGTCCTCGTCGAGAACAAGCCCGGTGTCCTCGCCCGGATCACCGCTCTGTTCTCCCGGCGCGGATTCA